>NZ_JBJUDF010000159.1:0-16311 GCF_046067725.1 Planktothrix sp. | reverse complement strand
TGAAAGTGTTTGGCATCTACAGTGGTAATAAATTGCATGGTTGTTTCCTTAAATGAATAGTTGGTTGAAGTCAAATTTAACTGGAATTAAAGGTTATAAAGCTTCTTCCAGTTCGGGAATGTCTTCAGGTTCGGGTTGTTTAATCGTCTGACGTTCGTGATCTTCTTCTAAGCGATAAAGATAATCGCAAGTATCACGAATTAAATTCAGTTGCGTTCCGGCTAAACGACCGCGATCTCCTTTGAACGTCCCCTCAAAAATCTGCTGAACAAAAAATTGAGCAAAATCATAAATCGCTTGACGTTGTTCTTCATCAGTAAGACGTTTCCATTTTCCATCTACTAAGAAAAAAGGACGTTTACCTTCAGCAGTTCCGCGACTAACATTTTTCATTAAAGTGGCTAAACGTCCTACAACAACCTCTATTAATGCTTCATCATCATCTACTACTAAATCTCTGTCAGCTTTTAAGATGATATTTGCTGCTTCGTCAATAGGTTTCAGAACAGCATTAGCTTTTGGAGGTTGACCTTTTTTGTATTCTGCTCGATAGAAACGGCGATAGAGCTTAGTTAATTCACGAAGTTTACTCATGACTTTTTCCTTGGCTTTTTCTTCTGGATCAAAACAATAGTAAAACTGTTGGTAGAGTTTGATTTTTGCAATCGGTGCAGTATCCCATTCCAACTTTCTGACTAATTTAGTCAGGTAATGAAAAACATACAAAGGACTGGTTTCTAAATCCCTTGCTAATGCCGATAATTTACCCCAATCTGGATCACCATCCTTTTTACGATTGACTTCTAAATGAATACAATAAGCAGCACTTAAAGCATTCAAAGGGGAAAAAGCAGGTTGTGAACGAGGGAGAATACTATCTAAGCGAGTACCATCTTTTTGTTGTTTAACTAAAGAAGTAATTGCTTGATGTTCTCCATCTAAAATCGTTGTTCGTTCAAAATCTGCACCACTAATAAAAGGTGGGACAGGGGATTCTGAAACTACAACTTTCACATCCAAAACTAAAGGCAATACAAACCCTAACCAAGCAGGCATTACCCACGATTCTGTATCCGTAGCATCCCGTCCTGGCGGAAGTGCCATAAAGAAGAATGTTAACGGTTGTTTGGGTGGATAATTGAGTTTAAAGGTTTGGTCTTTCTCCAATTTTTCTTGAAGTAAAAGAGAATCAACTTGCTGATAGTTTTCCAGACAAAACTGGGCTTGCTGTTGTTCTGTAATCAAATGTTTACGAATATCAGCATCGAAGCGAGTCTGACGAATAGAAAGATAAGCTTTTTGGAGAAAATTATTGGTTTCGGGAGTAAAGAAATAGGCGGGATAGAGGTATAAGTAACGGTATTTACCTCCCTCAAAATCGGCTCCTGTTGCATTAGTTTTGTTCATTAAAATCTGTCGCAACATGATTTCAATTGACCAAATTGCACAGATTTGTCGCTTTGCCGCTTGAGCATTAAATAGAATCTGACGATTACTATAAACTTGAGGAGTAAATAGGGTTGCCGATTCCATTTGTTCCGTCACAGTGTAAGATGAACTGGACATTGCACAAACATTTTCCCGTCCTCTTCCTGTTACTTTGGCAGCTTGATATCGACTTAGTTCAACTAAAAAAGGTTGAGTTTCTGGCGGAATAATTGCACCTGTGGGGAAAAATACCACACGATTAATGTATGTTCTTAAATCATTCCAACCATCGGGAAGGGTAAATTCTTGAACAATCGGTTGCACTAAGCTAACAGCATAGTTGACCATTCCTTCCATGACTTCCCGAATTTGTCCTTCATCTAAAGTGGGATTTCTTTGGTTATGTTTAGCAGCCAAATAATACCAATCAAGAGGAACACCGCCTGTTTTTTTCAGGGATTGAATTGCTTTTAAGGCAGGAATTTCATCCGTTAACCCTAAATATTCAGCTAGTTTTTCAGTTAAATCTAAATCGGGTAAATTTTGACGGTTTGATTTCGGCTGTTGTTTTTGCCATTGATTAAAGCGATCGCACCAATCTCGCCAAATTCCTCGACAGATAACATCCCCAAATTCTGCTAACCGATCAATGCGGTAATCATCCCCAAAGTTCACGTTAAAATGAGCAGGAAGTTCACCATTTTTTTGAAAACTGCTTAAACTTTCACTGCGTTTTTTACCAGAGGAAGATTTTGTTGAGGGGATAATCCGACAAGCCGCTTTAATTGCTACTTCCATTAAACCATTAATTTCAAAAAAAAGCCAGTAATATTCAGCAAATTTTAGCCCTTTTCCATCTCGACCAAAACCCGTTTGTCGATCTTTGAGTTGATTGGCACAAAGTTGTTTAATTTTAGCAATAACTTGATCTGCAATCATTTCAACTTTAAGACCAGGAGCATCAACTTTAGCTAAATAAACCACACCATCAGGAAGATACAACAAAGGAGTATAAAAGTCTTCAGGATGAAGATCCATCAAGGCATTATTAATAATATTGGTTAAAACCCCTCGGTTGTCTGATAAAGCGTGATAACTAAACTTCAGTTGGTTATTGCTTAAGTCTTTTAAAATTTCGGCTAAACTATCTTCTTGGCTATGAAAAGGATGCTTAATAACTGAAGCAAATAAATCAGAAAGTCTAACCAAATTTGATAAAATTCCCCTGACTCTTCCATCCAGCTTAGGAGACAAACCTCGACTTTCCAAACCTAAATCTGCATCATATTTAACTCCAGCATTATTACTTAACCAGATTAAATCATCAATATAGGATTTCCAGTTATTACCCAGAAAACTATCTAAGCCCAATGCTTTGATTTTATGAGCAATATATTCCCGTCCTAAATTGGGTGCATCTGATTTTTTAGCAGGTTGTATTTTCCAGTTCCGTTCTGCAAATTTATTCTCAATATCATTGTTAGTGAGCCAAATCGGATAGTCAGGAAATTTATCAAAATCATGGAGAATATAGGCAGCAATAAAAAGACTGGCTTCTAACTCACCACACAACCGTTTAACTGGATTTGTTTCTAAGGTTTTGAGATGTTTAAAAATTCGGTAAGTTGGAAATAAACCGTTGAGAAGGTGGGAAATAAAAGATTGATCTTCTTTACTCCGTTCTACATTTTTTTTCTGTGCACGACAATTTTCTGTAAATTGTCCTCCTTTTGCCGTTGCTCCCACTAATTGCGTCATTAGTTTAGGTAAAACACAATCAGCAAACGTTTCTAATAAGCGATCGCCTTCATTCCCCTGAGTTCCTTTAATTGCTTCTCTAAATAAGCGAATAGTTAACAATTCAGGTTGAGACGGGGTTTCTTCTTCTTCTATTTGGTCAAGGTTAAAATCTAGCGGAAGTTCATCTTCATTCATGGTTAAAATATCCTGATTAGAATTAAGTTAAAGCGGGTAAATATTCAGGTAAAAAGGCTAAAATAATTTGCTGTTCAGGAATTCCCGCTTGAATTAATTCTTGAGTAATTCCTTGTTCAATTCCATCGTATTCGATAGAAATTTTTTCATTCTGCATCGTGATATAAATTAAATTACCTCTAATTCTTCGCCCTTGATCCCAACCCACTTGCATGAGAGCATAGCGATCGCGGATTTCATCAAAAACAACATCTAATCGAATCTCTCCATGAGACGGACGAAGTTGAGCATATTTTAAGAGGATTTGTTTGATGATATTTCGGTAGGTCGCTGAGGTATCCATTGTTGAATTTCTCCTTGTTTGACATCTACAACTAATAAGTTTAATGGGATTTCAGCAATTGCCAGTTCACCAACGGGTTCACTGAAAATATTGTTATAAGTAATATCAGCAACTGCTAAATACATTACCCGTTTTGGATCAACCTGAGACAGTAAAATTCGATAAAGCATATACTGTCCGATGGCTTGTTGTAAATCAGCAATTGATGATTGACCTCTAAACTCTTTAATTTCAATCGCAATCTTAGAATTATCTTTTTTGGCACTAATCAATCGTCCTTTTAAGGATTCTAACGGTTCGGATTCTCTGGCAGCTAAATCAACAAATAAAAATCGTTCACCGTAAGAAATAACATAAGGATCATCCGTAATTTCCCAGCCATCTTTAATCAGAGCTTGTTTGACAATTTTGTGAGTCGCATCTCTGGCTGGCATTCCCTCCTCCTGAATATAGAATTTGCTAAAGTTGAGCTAAAATAACTCAAATTCCGAGTGTTTGGACAGGTTTTAATCATTAGCTTTTCTCCAAGTTTTCCGTAATTCATTTAAACAAACCCACTGACCATTCTTTTTCGCTTCGACATATTCCCAACCATTAACAGGACTACCATTAATTTTTTGTGCTAACGGGCTTGGCTTGTCGAACTCCTCTCCTTTGTAAAGGACAGTACCTTTAGAGGAGATTTTCAATCCTGTGGTGATATAGGTATAACCACATTTCTTAACGTGTTCCTTTTTCAACTTGACTCGGAGTAAGGTTGCTTGCGTAAATATCCCCGCATCAAAAAGTTGAGAAAGACGGACATGAACCTGATCAATCTGCTGCTGCTTAGGAGTCGAAGGGTTTAAGTTATCGTGAGATGGCTTAACAAGTTTGATAGTGACTGGACTTGATTTCTTTTCCTGTTGTGCCTGTCCAAGATTCTCAAAATCAATCGGTAGCTGATAAGCCTCAATCTGAGAGGGCTGGGTTTGCGAAGATTGAGCTTGTCGGTTTGGCTTCATCTGTCTCGTCTGCACCCAGTTGAGTAGATGGGTACGCAAGCTGACGGGCATTTGTGACAAATCACTATCGTTAAGCTGGATAAGCATAGGAAAGTTGCTGGTAAACGTTTCTACCATCTTGGCAGTCCTTTTTAATTTTGTCAACGTCTTTATAGCCTTATGATATATTTGCTCGTTGTGGCTAATGCAGGCAAAGTGAAAATTATGGGGTATGATGGGGGCGAGGAGAAAGGGAAGCAGAGCAGTGCAACACTGCAACTAATGCCTTTCAGGTATTGAAACTTTATTGCCTTCTGATGTCGGGCAAAACCCTTTCTCCTACTCGATCTCAACAAATCCATCCTTCATCCTCCTTCGGTTTCCAACACCAAATTAAAGTTTCTAACATTAAGGCTGACTGTCCAAAAGCAATGGTATAGGGGGGTTTCTCATCTAACTTATTGTCGATTCCATAAGCCTGAAATTGCATTGGTAAGCCTAATTTAGCTTGTAAATAACTGCGATCACGATCTGAAATAAAACACACCACTCCTCGCCGATATAATGCCCGACTAATAGCATTAATGCTATTCGTAATTTCTAAACCCTTGAGAACTTGGACTTTTCCTGATTTCTTAATTTCATCAAAATCATCTCCTGAATAGTAGAAGTGCCAATTCTCCCTAACTTCTCGGTAATCAATTAACTTGAGATAACACAAAGCATTTTCAAACCGTTTTTTAGGTAAACCCGCAATTTCTACTTTTTTCATAAAGTCTTTTTCTTCCATCCATTCTATAATAAAATTGCTGAGAATACCAGGAAGATGATAGGTTTTGAATCGTTCTTTTTCCGGTTCCTCTGGGTTAGTTAAATCATAAAGCGCACAGTCTAGCTGGCTACTTCCTCGAAAACTCCGTGCTTCTTGAATAATTTTGTTTTTCTTTTCATTCAAGCAGTGTTTAATTTGACCATATTTATGACCTAAACTCATCCCAAATGCACTTTCAATATCTCGTTTAAAATCATTGGCTGCTTCTGGGTATTCGTTTTTCATTCTGCCTAATTCAATATGCACACAAGCAGATTGAATTCCACCCCACCGTTTCGGATAATTTTCAAATTGATTAACAAAAGACCAACAAGAAGGAATGGTTTGAGTAAAGGTTATTCGATCATAATCTTCATTGGCTTTTAAAGGTGATTTTTCACTAAATAACCGAGCAACTAAAAAGTTAGGAATTAAAGCGTAGGCTTGATAAATTGGAAAATTGGGATGTCTTCCTAATCGCCCAAAGCGTTGAATAAAATTTCCAGCATCCGCCGCTTCAAAGATGAGAAAATTAATATTAAAATCTACACCAATATCAATGGTAGACGTTCCAATCACTAAATCTGCTTCTGCAATGGATTTTGCCTTTTCTGTTTCTCCTGTCAAACTTGTATTAGGAATTACTGTTAAATTATGAAGTTCAAACAATTCCCTTAGTTTGGGTAACAGTTTATAAACAGAAGCAATAGAATTAAGAATAATTGCTCCTTTACTCCCAGGATAGTTGAGGAAAAAATTTAAAATGACGGTTTCAGAATTTTCAACTAACCAATCATAACCAGAACGAAAATTCGGTTCTAAGTCTTTGGGGAATGTTAGGTTAATTCCTTGGCTAATGGGTCGCCATCCCGTTGTAACTAAATTAGGATCAAATTGATAAGCACCTTGAGCAACCGGATCAATAATACGGTATTTCAAACCAGATTTGAATAGAAAATTTTGTAATATTTCGCTAGGAGTAGCTGACAAAAATAGAAACTTTTTATCGACTGAGGTATGTTTAATCAACAGCAGCGCATTCATAACGCTGGCAATTTGAGGAGATGAAAAAACATGAAATTCATCAAAAATAAAGAACTTATAGTTTTGATCAATTCGCCGAAATAGCTTATCAGCATTGTCTCCTTTTTTATCTTTATTTCGACGGAGATAACGAAAATCATGGATATAGTGAAAAATATCAGGGTTTGTCAGTAGAATTTCTGAGTTATTCGTGCGATTAAGTAAGGCTTGCTGCCGAGAGGGTAACTGATTTGTTTCGATAAAATCATCTAAAATAGAACCATTTAAGCGGTAAATTTGAGGATCATAGTCCGGCTGAAATTGAGTTTTGTAATTCTGGACTTGTCGTTGTTGATCCCGTGCCAGTTCGTTAGTTGGGTACATCGCCAAGGTGTAATTACGTCCCGTCATCGCTTTTAGATAGGCAGCTAAACTTTTACCATCCCCCGTCATGGCTGTATTGAAAACCACATCAATATTCGGATCGCTCAAGGCTTTGAAGGTTTCCGCTTGATGCCAAGCTAACGTCCAACCGGGCGGTAATGTCACCCCCTGCAATGGTTCTGAGGCGGGACAGGAATAAACAGGCTTGAGTGTGATAGAGTAGGTATCCACAATTAAACTTTCCTGTTTGAGACTAGAATGTATTGACATCTACTACTATCACACACTCATCTATAAATTGCAAGTACATTTTCTCATTATTTTTGAAAATGCCCAGAAAAAAAGAAACCTTAACTTTGTCTGTCCCCCCTGGAACGAAAGAAAAGCTCGAAGACATCGCCCAACGTCTGGATATCAAATGGGGCGATAAACCCAGCGCATCGGGGTTAATTGGTGCGATCGCCCTTGGACAACTCGAAGTCGGACAACCCTTTACCCTCGATGCCAATCAGGTCAAAGCCTTAAAAAAAGCAACGGAAGTGTTAGTGGATTCGGGTTCTGTAGAGGAAGCTCAGATTTTATTATCCCTATTGGTCAACCGAGGCAATTTACAAGCTCCTTTGCGTCAGTCTCTCCTCCAAAAAGTCAGTCAACCGACTGAAGCTTGGCGGATTTTAGTCGATCAGCAAATTGCCCGAAAACAGCCGTTTCACGTTGTTTATACCAACTCTCAAAAACAGCAAATGGAGTACACCGCCCGTTATGCTGAAATCTGCTTTTATGAGAAACGCTATTACTTACAAATATGGTGTGATGAAACCGAAGATAGCAAAGACGGGCCAGAACTCCATCACAATCGATGTTTGAGGTTAGATAAAATTAACGGAATTTTACCGATTGAGGGAGAATGGCGCGAATCGCTAGATTCCATAAAAGTGTACTTACACTTTAAAAAATGGTTAGTCAATGCCTATGAACCGAAACCCGACGATCTGAAAGACCAAGTTTTGGGTGAGGTGCGTCAGGTGGTGCGCCGGGTTGTAAACCCCTTCTGGTTAATTCGAGAGGTGTTTCGTTATGGCCCAGATTGTGAAATTGTGGCGCCGGATGCGGTGCGCCAACGATTTAAACAAGAAGTCACCCAACTGTATAAACTATATCAAGATTAATCTTAATTCCTATCAACGACTTTGATCAAGAAGAATTCGTTTTTCTGCTCGCGCGATCGCTCTGTAGGTCAATTCAACCGCATCTAAACTAACAGAAATGGAGGTAATTCCCCAACGCACTAAATCTTCAATTAATTCAGGATATAAGGCGGGAGCATCCCCACAAATTGAACAAGGGATTTTAGCTTTTCTCGCCTTTTTAATTAACTGTTTGATGGCTTTTCTTAAGGCAGGATGTTGTTCATATTGTATCGGGTTTTGAGGTGAGATTTGGATTTGATTGCGATCAATTCCAAATAATAATTGAGTCAGATCATTGGTTCCAATGGAAATTCCTTGAACTCCTGCTTTCACGTAATCAGGAAGTAAAAATAGAATGGATGGAACTTCAGCCATAATCCAAACTTTAAACCCAGAATAACGCATTAATCCTGACGCTTCAATCCGTTTCCGATACATTAAAAACTCTTCAACCGAACGAATAAAAGGTAAGATAAGATACAGATTTTGATAACCGGATTCATACAAATTTAATAAGACTTTAAGTTCTAAATCGAATAAAGTTAGACGTTCGGAAGTAGGAAAGTCTGACAGAGGAAAACGACCATTTGATGAATTAATTTCACGTAAATCTAACGCTCGATAATAAATGGGTCGAGGAGATAAAATCCGAGCAATTTGATTGAGAGCTTCTGCCATTTTTTGAATAAATTTAGGCTGTTTTTCTGGTTCAATCCAGTAGCTAAAATTATAAATATTGCTATCAGATTTCTGAGAAATTCCCAGGTCTAAATCTTGATTTTCAGAAAAGCTTAATGCTTCAATTGCGATTAATTCTGAACGCAGTAAACCGACTCCATCAATGGGGAAAGTCTGAAGTCGCTCTATAGAATTACATTGACTAATATTAACCATCAAAGGAGTTGCATTAGGCATGAAATAAGTTTCCAGGGGGGAGGATTTAACATTTTGTTCTAATAACCTTTCATTGACCAAATGCTCTGGCTCCATACAATAAATTTCTCCACGATTACCATCGACAAAAACGGATTCACCTGTTTTAATTTTTACTGTTGCATTCACAATACCACAGACCGCAGGAATTCCTAATTCTCGCGCTACAATTGCACCATGACTGGTCATTCCTCCTTGTTCAGCAATAATAGCAACACTTTGCTTTAATAAGGGTAAATAATCCCAGTTAATCGCAGCAACTACTAACACCGTATTTTCCGGTAACACCGAAGGAATAGATTCTAGGGTATTTAAAACATAAGCTATCCCTTTACATTGTCCAGAAGCCACCGCCAATCCTTGAAAATGTTGTTGACGCTGGGGAATATCTGGGTTGAGTACAGGGGAGAACAAAGGAATTTCTGGAAATCCCAGACCCGACACATAAAATTCCGGATCTTTTTCAAGGGAGGATTGTAATAAACGCCAATAAAATCCTTGGGTTGAAGGGAGATCAAGGACAACTTTTTGAATTAATTGAATTAACTGTTGTAACTGTTCGGATGTTAAAGAAAATCCCCGTTGTTCTTCAGGAATTAGAGTCGCATAAATTGGAAGTTCGGAAATGGATGTTCCGAATTGCTTTTGAGGAATCGGATATTCTGTGGGTTGATGGGGAGAAGATTTTAAATCATAGAGAATAGTTTTAGAGCCTAAATGTTGTTGTTGTACTTTTTTGGTTTGGGGTAAAATCCGATAATGATCCGCATGATTTTCTCCCCACAATAATGAGAATTCTAAACCCCACGTTGAGTGAATTTCCCAAGCTTGAGGCTGAATTTTAACACACCCAGACGCTTTGACCGATTGAAGTGCTTGAACCAACACCACAGGCTGTAAATCTTGTAATCGAACTCCACATCTTTGCCAATATAATAAGCTCTTAGCACGAAACAATTCACAGTATGCTTGTTTTAACCCGAATAAACCGCTTTGAGCATCTCCCCAACTGATAACCGATCCGAATAAACTGGATGTTGACTCAGTGCCAGAAATAGTTAAGCTCGGATAGAATATTAATGCAGGAGAATTCAATTGTTCAATGTTGGCTTGAATTTGATCACTCCAGGGTTTTGGTACAGGAGTATCCAGAAGTTGTTGACAAAGATGTTGAGCAATTGCTTGTAATTGACGCGGTTGATTCACATCGAAATACAAGGATGATTCGGGTAAATCCACAAACAAAGGCTCTAACCAGTCAATCGTTTGTAAAAATTCCCAAAAGAATTGAGCCGTAACAACGAAACCGGGTAATACCGGATGACCTTTACGGAGTAAATCCCTTAAATAGAATCCTTGCTCCCCGACAATTTCCCGATCAGAAGGTTGAATTTCGTGAAGCCAATAAAAATTATCCACGCTTTACGCTAAGTTCAATCATCATTAATTGTGCTACAAAATCCATTCATTTGGGCTGACGGTTAACCGTCAACCGTGAGTAGTCAACCGTTAACAACCCACCGTGAAAACACTTTTAAATTTATTTCTAAAACCTAACTGTCCATTATGTAATCGACCTGCTAATACAGAACTGTGTGATTATTGTCAACGACAGTTACTTCGCTGTCGGTTTCCTTTAGGAACTGAATTTTCCGCAGAAATACCCATTTGTGTCTGGGGACAGTACAAAGATGTTCTCAAACGGACAATCGCAGCACTAAAGTATAATTATCATACCGAATTAGCTAAACCTTTGGGCTATGGATTAGCAGAAACTTGGTTATCAACTCCACAGTCACGACTGACATCGGTTACGGTTGTCCCCATTCCCCTACACGCGGCTAAATTAAAAAAACGGGGATTTAATCAAGCGGAACTTTTAGCGAAAAGTTTTTGTGAACTAACCGGTTTATCCCTCTGTTCTCAAGGTTTAGAACGAATTAAAGAAACAGAAGCACTCCATGAACTCTCACCCGAACAACGGTTACAAGAAATGCAAAATGTGTTTAATTTAGGTTCGGATTTCCGTCGTCGCCGTCCCCCAAGTTCTGTTTTAATTTTAGATGATATTTATACCACAGGAGCAACGGTAAAAGCAGCGATTGAAACATTCAAAATATCAGGAATTCCGGTCGCTGGTGTTGTTGCGATCGCCACCACTCAAAAACCGATCAATCGTTAATTTTAATAATTAAAATAAGCTATAAATAACCGTTATTAATATCAAATCTTTGATCATTATTGATAGCGGATTTTGAGCAATTGTTGATCACGATTTTCGGATCTTGATTCCTACTAGAGTTGACAATACTCCTCAACTGCTTTATAACTAACTCTTGATAACTGCTAACTGATAACTGATTAAAAAAATGACTTTAATTTTAGGAACTCCATTGTCCGATAATCTAGCTGGATTGGCTGAAAACGATGAAATCTACGGTTTAGATGGAAATGATACCCTACAAGGGCTCGCAGGAGATGATACCGTTAATGGCAATCAAGGACAAGATTTTGTTTATGGAAGTTCAGGAAATGATCTTCTCTTTGGTGGAAAAGGAGATGATCGTCTCATCGAAGAATCAGGAACTAATCAACTCTTTGGTAACTTAGGTTTAGATTACCTCGTTGGAGGAGTGAATAATGATTCTTTATTTGGGGGACAAGACATGGATTTGCTCTCAGGTGGAGAAGGAAATGATTATGTTTCCGGTGATCTTGGAGATGATTATATCTCCGGTGTTAATGTCAATGCAGCTAATCCAGGGTCAGGAGAAATTGATACTTTAGTCGGTGGAGTGGGGTTAGATGCGTTTTACATTGGAGTTTCTAATTCTCCCACCTATTATTCAAGCGGAGGTTTAACAGATTTTGCCCTAATTAATGATTTTACCATTGGTGAAGATTATTTTGCTTATAAAACGGGTGATGTGATTACATTTAATGATTTAACTTTACCCGGTTATGGAACAGGTGCAGGGATTTATGTGACTCAATCAGGTCAACAAGAATTAATTGCATTTTTACCCGGAATTCAAGCCAATCAATTAAGTCTAACTCTTGACTTTACACCGATTTAAGATCAAAGGGAACAGCTTAACTGGGAACAGGGAAAAGAAAAGAAAAGAAAATAGGGAATAGAGAATAGGAGCAAGTGAATTGTTTTTGAACTGTTATTTTAGCTTAATTTAAGACATAATAGAGTTTGTGCGAACTCCAAAAAATTACGATTACGTCAACGCCATGCTGTCTTTTCTCCGTAACGACCTCAACCAAATTCGCGCCTATACTCCTCACCCTGGGGGAAGTTCTGGGAGTCCGGTTCAAGCTGAAATTTTAGATCGTTTGGATACCAATGAATGTCCCTATGATTTACCGGAAGCGTTAAAACAAAAGCTGGCGTGGATTTATCAACATGAAATTGAAACCAATCGTTATCCTGATGGCAGCCATTTTCCGTTAAAAGTTGCGATCGCTACTTATATTAATGAAATTATTTCTAATTCTGAAGCCTTTGTTAATTCTGATCAGATTTCCGTCGGAAATGGATCAGATGAATTAATTCGCTCTATCTTAATTGCTACTTGTTTAGGAGGAGAAGGCTCGATTTTAGTCGCTAATCCTACCTTTTCGATGTATGGAATTATTGCTCAAACTTTAGGAATTTCAGTCGTTAGTATAGGTCGGGATGAGCAGACATTTGAAATGGATTTAAAAACGGCTCAAACCACTATTGAAACAACAGAAAATCCTCCGATTCGAGTTGTATTTGTTGTTCACCCTAATTCCCCAACCGCCAATGCGTTAACAGAGGATGAGTTAAACTGGTTAAGAAGCTTACCAGAAGATATTTTAGTTGTCATTGATGAAGCTTATTTTGAATTTAGTCAAATCAGTGTTGTCGAAGAGTTAAAACACCATCCAAACTGGGTGATTCTACGGACATTTTCTAAAGCCTTCCGTTTGGCTTCCTTGCGTGCTGGTTATGCGATCGCTGCTCCTGAATTCATCTCGGCTTTAGAAAAAGTTCGTCTTCCTTATAATCTCCCAAGCTTCACACAAACGGCTGCTTTACTAGCTTTAAATCACCGTCAAGAGTTACTAACGGTTATTCCTGAAATATTAGGAGAACGAGATCGTTTAATTAATGCTTTGGCTCAAAATAAAAACTTAAAAATTTGGCGCAGTGATGCTAATTTTATTTATCTGAGACTGACAGATGAACGAAATTCAGAGTCAGCCTTAAGCGAGATCATGGAACAATTAAAAAGCAAGGGAACATTAGTGCGTCATACCGGAGGAGGACTTAGAATTACCGTAGGTCGTCCTGATGAAAATCAACGCACCATTGAACGATTATTTTCTCTTCTCTAATCTTGAGAAAATGAGCGTTTATGATGCTACAGATGATCATAAACCCCACGTAGAGACGCGCCATGGCGCGTCTCTACTAAAATATAATATTAATATAAAGTTAATTCTCAAGAATGGTGAATCAAAACAAGGCTAATTTAAGGCGTTTTTTAATTAAAAAACGTTATTCTTTATCTCAAGAAGACTGGAAAGAAAAAAGTTATCTAATTTGCGAAAAATTAAAACATGAACCCCTTTTTCAACAATCAAAAACCATTTTATCCTATTTTAGTTTTCGTCAAGAACCCGATTTAAGCATATTATTAGAAACGGATAAAAAATGGGGATTTCCTCGATGTTTTGAACAATCTTTAACTTGGCATTGTTGGCAACCCGGAGATAGTTATAATATCAATCAGTATGGCATTCTTGAACCCGATGTCAGCTTACCTCAATTAAAATCCGATGAAATTGACTTAATCTTAGTTCCCTGCGTTGCTTGTGATGCTCAAGGATATCGTTTAGGATATGGAGGAGGATTTTATGATCGAATGTTGAGTTTACCAGAATGGAATCAAATTCCGACGGTTGGGATTATTTTTGATTTTGCTTATCTTCCTCAATTACCTATTGATATTTGGGATCAACCGTTAAATGCAGTTTGTACAGAATCTAATTTTATTGATTATAATTAATAGTTAAATATGATTGATCAATTGCCTAAAATTAATCTTAAAAATCAAACAATAAAAACAATTATTACCTATATTATTTTAGGAATAATTGCAATATTAATGTTATTTCCTCTAGTGTGGTTGGTGAGTACATCCTTTAAATCTCCCAGTGAAAATATCTTTCAATTTCCCCCTCAATTAATTCCTAGTCAACCCACATTTCAAAATTTTATTCGGGTTTGGGAAACCAATCCTTTTGGACGCTATTTATTTAATAGTTTGTTGGTGGCGACATTAACCGTTAGTTTAAATTTATTATTTTGTTCCTTAGCCGCTTATCCCTTAGCTCGATTAACCTTTAAAGGCAGAGATTGGATTTTTACCGCCATTATTGCCACCATTATGATTCCTTTTCAAATTGTGATGATTCCTCTCTATGTGTTAACCGTTCAGTTAGGATTAAGGAATAGTTATTTAGGAATTATTTTTCCTAGTATTGCGTCAGCTTTTGGAATTTTTCTGTTAAGACAAGCGTTTAAAAGTGTTCCGAAAGAATTAGAAGAAGCTGCAAGAATTGATGGTTGTTCAGAATTAGGAATTTGGTGGAATATCATGATTCCGGCTGTCAAACCTGCGTTAATTACCTTAGCAATCTTTGTCTTTATTGGCTCGTGGAGTGACTTTCTTTGGCCGTTATTAATCTTAGATCAACCCGATTATTATACCATGCCGTTAGGAGTAGCAACGTTAGCCGGAACCTTTTCATTAGATTGGCGATTAATTGCGGCAGGTTCAGTGATTTCAATTGCACCCGTCTTGCTCTTCTTTTTAATCTTACAACGTTATATTGTGCCAACGGATGCGGGGTCAGGAGTCAAAGGATAATTCATTTATCGACAACTTAAGGCAGCTTTTGGATAGGCAATTCGTTTATGATTTACTTGTTCCCAAACCCGGACAAAAACCTCGGCAATTTTACCCATTTCTTCTCGCGTTAAACCCGAATCAATTAATTGATTATCCTGCCATCGAGCTTTTAAAATTTTATTCACCATATTTAACGCTTCTTCGTGGGTAGCATCCTTCAAAGAACGCAATGCCGCCTCACAAGAATCAGCTAACATCACAATCCCCGTTTCTCTCGATTGGGGAATCGGCCCATCATAGCGGAAATCTTTTTCCTTCACTTGTAATTTCGGATTTTCTTTAGCTTGTTGTTGCGCTTGATAATAAAAATAAGCAATTTGCATATTCCCTTGATGTTCAGGAATAAACGCTTGAATCGCTTTCGGTAAACGATATTTTTTCGCCATCACTAATCCTTCACTAACGTGCTTTTTAATAATTCGGGTACTTTCCCAAGGATCATTAATTTCATCATGTTTATTTGCCCCCCCCATTTGATTTTCAATAAATCCTAACGGATCGTGCATTTTTCCAATATCATGATAAAGGGTTCCAGTTCTGACTAATTCAACATTACACCCCAAGGCTTGCGCCGCTGCTTCTGCTAAAGAAGCCACAAACATTGTATGTTGAAACGTTCCAGGTGCTTCCGTTGCTAATCGTTTTAATAACGGTCGATTGGGGTTAGCTAATTCCGCTAATCGAATCGGAGTAATTAAATCAAATAAATGTTCTAAATAGGGACTTAATCCTAAAGCCACAATACTCCAAGCAATTCCTTCTAAAACTTGTAATCCCACCACTTTTAGAAGCACATACCAAATTGATCCGGCTGTTGCACTAGCCATTAAATTAAGAATTAAATAAACCGCACCTTGAGCCGCACCCACCCCTAAGCCTAACAACGCTAATTCTTCCCGACATCGAGACTGTCCCGCTAATAAACTTCCTACTAATCCTCCCACCACACTCGCCACTAAATGCACACTGTCAATTTCCATGCCAATCGGTAATAAAATAGACAGTAGACCCACAACCGTTACTCCAACGGTGGAACCATAAAAACTCCCCACTAATAACCCGACGGCTGGTAAATTAATTAAAGGTAATTTCAACAGAATAATAATCGGTGTACTTAAGGTTAAAAGCAATAACAACAGCCGATCTCGACGACGTAACCCGCGATGGAATTTCCATTCTACGATTAAAACAATCCCAACGGCAGTGATTACCAATCCCACAAAACTGATTAATCCCACTGGCGGGCTGAATCGGGATGATTGAGGGCGCCAGGCAACAGTCGTACGGCCGCATCCATCAGCATCATGGCAGGCAATTCGCCGCCTGAGAC
>NZ_JBJUDF010000158.1:0-33056 GCF_046067725.1 Planktothrix sp. | reverse complement strand
GGTCACGAGTGTGAGTTGGAGTCCCGATGGTAAAATCTTGGCTTCTGGGAGTGATGACAAGACTATTAAGCTGTGGAGTCGAGACGGTGAACTGTTGGACACTCTCACGGGTCATGAAGGTCAGGTCACGAGTGTGAGTTGGAGTCCCGATGGTAAAATCTTGGCTTCTGGGAGTCAGGACAAGACCATTAAGCTGTGGAGTCGAGACGGTCAACCGTTGGACACTCTCACGGGTCATAAGAATTCGGTCACGAGTGTGAGTTGGAGTCCCGATGGTAAAATCTTGGCTTCTGGGAGTGATGACAAGACTATTAAGCTGTGGCTTTTTGATTTAGATCAATTAATCAGATCGGCTTGTGATTGGATGAAAGATTATCTCAAAAATAGTTCAAGTGTCAGTGAGGAAGATAAACATTTGTGTGATGGCGTGTTGGGAACTCCGAACTCAACTTCAAACCCTTAAAAAGTAGCCATCCTGAAATTGATTCCAGAGCTTCAATTTTTCAGAATAACTGCTCTTAACATTGTCCTAAAATTTGCATTAATTTTTTTAATTCCATCTCTGTTAAATCCCGCCATTGACCGGGTTCGAGTGGGTTTAAAATTAGATGAGCGATCGCTACTCTCACTAAACGTAACGTCGGAAACCCAACCGCAGCCGTCATTCTCCGAACTTGACGGTTACGACCTTCTGTTAAAGTGAGTTCTAACCAAGCCGTCGGTACAGTTTTACGAAAACGAATCGGAGGTTCACGCGGCGGTAAACTCGGTTCTGTTAACAATAATTTCACCTGGGCAGGTTTAGTGCGATAATCGGATAATTGCACCCCCTGACGTAACTGTTTTAATGCCGTTTCATCGGGTATTCGTTCCACCTGTACCCAATAGGTTCGCGGGTGGGCAAATTTCGGATCAATTAACCGATGTTTCACAAAATTATCATTCGTTAATAATAATAATCCCTCACTATCTCGATCCAAACGTCCAACCGGATAAACCGTCGGAATTGAAATAAAATCTTTCAACGTTTGACGCGGAGTCGTCGGATCTTCATTCGTAAACTGACTCAAAACATCATAGGGTTTATAAAATAAAAGATATCGATCAGACATAAGTTAAATTTGTTTCTATATCCGTTAAATTTTGATACAATTTTAAGCGGTTTCTTCTCTCAAGTTAATCATGTTATATAAAACCCTAAAATTAAGACTACAGATCATCTCCTAAACCCCTGTAGAGACGTTACATGGAACGCCTCTACAGGAGATGGATGGGTAACAAATATTTAAGGATTTTATATTATTGTTCTGATTGCCCATGACCAATTGTTATATTGACGAAAACATCAATCTTTCCTAAAATAGACATAGGTTCCCTCAGAGGTTGAGCAGACGAACTGCAAAAAATTGTTAAGTTCACCGATGGGACGTTGCTCCCCAATAGTCACAACCCAAGCAAAACTGCTACCATACCAGTGATGCTTGACAGACATCTAGGGTGGCGAAAACCCTCACCGTTTAACCGTTACTTAAACTTACAACGAATGGCTACAGTAAAAGATAATTCGAGTTCTGAGAAAAAAAAAGCTCTAACCCAAGTTTTAAACCAAATTGAGCGCAGTTTTGGAAAAGGGGCCATTGTCCGGTTAGGGGATGCCACCCGCATGAAAGTGGAAACCATACCCAGTGGTGCATTAACCTTAGATTTAGCCTTGGGCGGCGGTTTACCCAAGGGACGAGTCATCGAAATCTATGGCCCAGAAAGTTCTGGTAAAACCACTTTAGCCCTACACGCGATCGCAGAAGTCCAAAAAGCCGGAGGGATCGCCGCCTTTGTCGATGCCGAACACGCCCTTGATCCCACCTATGCTGCGGTTTTAGGCGTTGATACCGAAAACTTACTGGTTTCTCAACCGGACACCGGAGAAATGGCCCTGGAAGTGGTGGATCAGTTAGTTCGGTCTGTCGCCGTTGATATTATTGTGATTGACTCCGTTGCCGCTTTAGTACCGAGAGCAGAAATTGAAGGAGATATGGGCGATGCTCACATGGGGTTACAAGCACGGTTAATGAGTCAAGCGTTACGCAAAATTACTGGGAATATTGGTAAGTCAAATTGTACGGTCATTTTCCTCAACCAATTACGACAAAAAATTGGCGTTACCTATGGCAACCCGGAAACCACAACCGGAGGAAATGCGTTAAAATTCTATGCTTCTGTACGCCTAGATATTCGTCGTATTCAAACCTTAAAACGGGGAACCGATGAATATGGAATTCGGGCTAAAGTTAAAGTGGCTAAAAATAAAGTTGCTCCGCCTTTCCGCATTGCCGAATTTGATATTATTTTTGGGAAAGGGATTTCGACCTTGGGATGTTTAATTGATTTAGCAGAAGAAACTGGGGTATTAAAACGCAAAGGAGCTTGGTATAGTTACAACGGCGATAACATTGGTCAAGGACGGGATAAAACCCTAACCTATTTGGAAGATAATACAGCCTTAGCAACAGAAATTGAACAAAAAGTGCGAACTGCATTAGACAGTGGTGCTGTGGTTTCAGCGAATTCTGTGGCTCAAATGGATAGTCATGATGATGAAGATTTTGAGGCTGTTTCTGAAGAGGAATAAAATTACGGTTTAATCGCTTTTCTCATGTAAAAATCTGCGCCGAGATTATAATATTTTACCGTAGGGGTTGGGAGACCCAACCCTCTTAACTCATGGGTTAGTTAACCCCACCCCTACAAGTTTTGATCACCCATCATTAGCCATTATCTATTGCCCATTGCCCATTGCCTATCATGATGTATTACAGACGATTTGGACGCACAGAATTACCGATGCCTTTGTTTTCCTGTGGCGGCATGAGATATCAATATCAATGGCAAGATACGACCTTTGATCAAGTTCCTGAAGCCAATCAAAAACAATTAGAAGCGACCCTCATGCGTTCCCTAGAATTGGGAATTAATCATATTGAAACCGCTAGAGCTTATGGCACTTCGGAAATGCAGTTAGGAAAAATTTTACCCAAACTTCCGAGGGAAAGAATTATTGTACAAACTAAAGTTTGTCCTCATCCAGATCCGTTAAAATTTAAACAAGATTTTGATCAATCTTTAGCTTATTTACAATTAGATTATGTAGATTTATTAGCCATTCATGGGGTTAATAATTGGGAACTTTTAGACTATACAATGCAACCTAACGGTTGTTTAGCGATCGCAAAACAATTACAAATCGAGGGAAAAGTTAGATTTATTGGATTTTCATCCCACGCGGCAACCGAGGTCATTATTAAAGCTATTAACAGCAATGAATTTGATTATGTTAATTTGCATTGGTATTATATTAATCAGAATAATTGGTCTGCTATAGAAGCGGCTCATCGCTTGGATATGGGGGTTTTTATTATTAGTCCCTCTGATAAAGGAGGTAAACTCTATAACCCTCCAGAAAAACTAATGCGACTATGCTCACCGTTAAGTCCCATCGTATTTAATAATTTATTTTGTTTGAGTCATCCTCAAATTCATACCTTAAGTATTGGCCCGTCTAAACCGAGTGATTTTGACGAACATTTAAAAACCATTCCACTTTTAGATCGTTGGGATGAAATTCTCCCGCCAATTTTGCAACGCTTAGAACAAGAATTTATCAACTGTTTAGGGGAAGATTGGGTAAAAACCTGGCATATCGGTTTACCCACCCATGAACAAACTCCGAATCAGATTAATATTCCGGTGATTCTGTGGTTGAGGAACTTAGCGATCGCCTACGATCTGATCGATTACGGCAAAATGCGCTATAACCTGCTAGGGAATGCCAGTCATTTCTTCCCTGGGAATAATGCTGAAAACGTAGAACAGTTCGATTTAAGTCAATGTTTAGTCAATAGTCCCTACGCCGATCAAATCCCTCGTCTTTTAGCAGAAACCCATCAATGGTTAAAAGGAGAGGCAATTCTACGATTATCTCAAACTTAAATCTAACACACCCGCCACCATTAATAACATCACAATTGCCGATACCCCGGCTAAAGGTTGACCTCCTAACCCCGTCACCCATTCAGGAACCTTTTCTGTGGCTTTGACCCCTCCGAGGGTATCTAAACTACTCATTCCCCAAATCCAGCCTGCGTGTAGTCCAATCGCCACTCCTAAAGACCCTCCATTAGAGACACAAGCCAAGGTTAACACCATTCCCATTAACCCTAATCCGGGTAACTGGGGGAAGGTGTGGCGAAGTTCCCACAGCAAATGGCTGAGGGCAAAAATTGTGCTGGCGATGAGGGTAGCGACCCAAACCGAATACTCTTGCTGTAATTGTTTTTGTAGAAATCCTCTAAAAATTAACTCTTCGGTGCTACTAATCCAAAAAGCAATCAGCAAAATCGGCAAAACTAGAATAGCTGTTTGCCATAACTTAACCCACCTATTTTTAGCGGGAAGATCGGAATTTACGGGAGAAGACTGTTGCTCCTGTCCTTCCCGATGTTGTGGCCCCAAATGCAGCCATCCCATAGAAAATTGAAAGCCAAATAAGACGATCAAGCTAATAGTCGCTAGACCGAAACCCAGGATAATTGATCTGAAAAACTCAAATCGCCAAGCTAAACCATAATCTGCAAAGGATTGACCTTCAACTTGGCTAATTTTCCATAAAACTATGGGAGCAATTCCATAAAGAGATGCCAGTAACGTCAATTTTTGGGTCTGATTTAGTGGCTGAGGAGGACGCCAATTGAGAGCAAATGCACTGAGAACAGCAATTGGCATCCATAGACCCATCCATACCCCAAAAAAAATCGTAATTTTAATCAGGGTTGACGTATTTGCCAGCCATAAAACAGTCATTCTAATGGCTTAGATCAGCAAATTTACTCTTCTTCATCGCCATCATTGCTGTCTTTTCCATTTTCGACTTGAATCAGGTGAATATGCTTGTATCCTAGCTTGATATCAAACTCATCACCGGGCTTAAGTCCCATTTCTTTGGTATAGGTTGAGCCAATCACAATTTGACCATTTTTGTGAACGCTCACCATATAAGTTGCTTCCCGACCCCGACCATCTTTTGTACCATCGGGACTGAGCGGAATACCCCGTGCTTTCAGCACCGCGTCATAAAAATCTGTGAGATTGACACGCACTTGATTGTCCTTGGTAGTGCTGTAATAACCACACAGCTTTGCTGTTTCACGCCGAGGCATATGAGACAGTTCTTTTACTTTTTGAAGCAGAGCCTTTCCGGTTAAGGGTGTTGGTGCAGGTTTATTCATCTTGTTCTTAATCTCCTTACTTCTCTAGGTAGGTAATTTTTATCCAATTTAACTTTTTGGAGTTCTAAGAAATAATATATACTTAAATTCATCAATTTGACAAATATTTTTTTTCTAACTTACAAATCTTTCCCCACAGGAATCACTTTATGCCTCCAGAGAAAAAAAACGGGACTTCAAAATCCCGTTGAGATTGAACAGAGGAAGATTGACTGATTCGCTGGTAGTTGAACTCATCCCTTGCCTCTATCTTGAAAATTCTACAGTTGTCCGATTTGAAGTCTGCACACTCAGGGCGACAAATTTTTCAGTAAGCTCTCTTCCCAAGGTAAAAATTCTCTTTCCTCCTGATTTCCATACCATTAAAAAAGATCTGTCGTCAAGACAGATCAATAAATTTGTGATTCTCCCTTAAAAATCCTCTCCCTGGGGTGCTGATTCTCTCCCCGTTCAACTACTAACACTCATTCCTCAACTATACGGGATGATTAAAATGACGTTCTAAGGCTTTTAAAGATTGATAGAGTTCAGGTAATCGTTTATAAATGGCAGCCGTCTTTAAATACAGCTTATTAAGAATTGCAGGGGAACCTGAAAAGATCTCTGCTGCTGGAATATCGTTATGAACCCCAGATTGAGCCGTAATAATCGCTCTATCCCCAACCTTAACTTGATTGGCGATTCCCACTTGACCTGCTAATAACACCCCATTCCCGACGGTAACACCCCCAGCTAATCCTACTTGAGCCGCAAAGGCGCAATTTTGCCCCACAGTACAACCGTGACCAATATGAACTAAATTGTCTAATTTCGTCGCTTTTCCGATGCGGGTTTCTCCCACCGCAGGACGATCAATCGTACTATTACATCCCACTTCCACGCCATCTTCTAAAACAGTAATTCCCGATTGTTCCATTTTCATCCAACCCGATGCGGTCGGAACAAAACCAAAACCTTCAGCACCAATCACCGCCCCACTATGAATCACACAATCACACCCAATTTGGGCGCGTTCATGAATCGTACAATTGGCGTGTAAAATACTGCGATCGCCAATCGTAACATCGGGATAAATCACCACATTCGGATGCAAACACACCTGATTTCCAAGGGTAACTCCCGCTTGAATCACCACATGGGGGCCAATATAAACTGCTGATCCGATTTTGGCCGTTGGATCAATCACCGCACTAGGATGAATCGAGGGTTGAGGTTGATAAGGTTGATAAAATAAAGTGATCACTTCAGCAAAAACCAGTCGAGGATTTGCCACTGAAATCCACGCTTTACCTTGTTCTGTGGCTTGAACTTGTAAGGATTCATCTAAGGGTAAAATCAACGCACTGGCTGAAGAACGCTGCACAAAGGACGCAAATTTTAACCCTTCAATATAACTGAGGGTTCCTGATGTGGCTTCATCCACCGCCGCCACTCCTAGAATCTCAGGATTAAGAGTCGGGTGATCAGTCAAACTCTGACCAATAATTTCAGAGTTGAGGTTTTCAACGAGTTCACTAAACTTCATGTTTCAGAAAAAAGGGCAGAGGAACAGCTTAACAGGGAATAGCAATTAAAAAACTCAATTATTTCCCCGATGAATATCAGTTTTTGCTTTAATGCTGGTTGTAGAACAACTTGATTTTTAAGCGGGATGGGATTGGACGATTAACACCGAACAAGGCCCATGATGAACAACATATTGACTCACACTTCCTAAGACCAATTCTCCTAAAGCCGAGTGACCCCGACGTCCCATTAAAATCAAATCGGCTTCCCAATTTTTAGCCAAGTCACAAATTGTTTTACCCGGTTTACCAATGGTTTGTGTATATTCCGCCTGAACTCCCGCATCCATTGCAATTTGACATCGAGATTTGAGAGCTTCGACACTTTTTTGGGCAAAGTCTTTCCATTGTTGTTGATAGGTATGCAGTAATTCTTGATTGGCCGTTGGATAGTAGCTTAATCCCACTAAGATCCCAAAATCAGGACTACTTTCTTCATCCGTACACAAAACATGAAGCAACATCAAGTTTCCTTGATTGGATACTGCCAATTGTAAGGCTTTTTCAAACACAGGCTGACTCTGGGGAGACAGATCTAAAGGAACAAGAATTTTCTTAAACATACCTTTTCTATACTGATCTCCAATAGGCAATTTTTAAACCCCTGAAGGGGGACTAAGGACAGATTCAAGCAACCGAACCGAAAAATTGGTTCAGTGTTTTGAGGTTGACTCCTGCTTGAGTTAATCGTAGGATGTTCCTAATGATTCAGGAGAATGACCTTAGCTAGAATTAAATTTTAATGTTTTACCTATTATAAGATGAAAGGGGTTTGTGTTTTACAAATTTTAATGACAAAAAACAGCCTCACACCTAAAACCCGAACTCACGATTTAAACCCCTCAAGTTCCATTTATTCCGAATTTACACCGATGAACAACTTAAAAACGCAGCACATTCAACATGGGAGGTTTGCGGGAAAAAATCCGCAGGTTGTACCCGAATTAATTGATAAACTCCCGTTTCACATAAAATTTTGAGATCTCGTGCTAGGGTCGCGGGTTTACAACTGATATAGATCAGCCGTTGGGGTTGCAGATTTAATAATGTTTCTAAGACGTTGCGATCGCATCCTTTGCGAGGCGGATCAAGTAATACAATATCAGGTTTATATCCTAACTGCGGTAACAATTTTTGTACGGTTCCCTGTTTAAACTCAACATTGTGAATCTGATTCCAAATAGCATTCTGTCGAGCTTGCTCAATGGCGGTTTCTTGTAATTCTAAACCGATCACTTGGGGAGGATAGAAAGACTCCCTAGAACCCGGTTGTTTTTGCTGTAAATCCGCAGCCAAGGGTAAGGTAAATGTACCGATTCCACAATAGGCATCAACGATGCGTTCAGTACCTTGTAAATTCAGTTGTTGTCGCATAACTTGTAATAACGCTTCTGCGACTTCTGTATTAACTTGAAAAAATGTCTCAGGTCTGAGAAAAAAGCTTAAACCCCCAAATTCTTCACATAAATAGGGTTGACCTGCTAAACAGCGTGTTTCTTGACCCAAAATAACATTGCTTTGATCTCGATTAAGATTTAAACACACCCCCTTTAACAAGGGATATTGTTGTAACCAAATTTCGGCTTGTTCTTGCAGTCCGGGTAAACTGGCTTGGGTGGCAATTAAAGTTAATAACATTTCCCCGGTGCGACGTCCAATTCTCAACGACAGATGCCGCAGTTTCCCTCGATGTTGAACTTCATCATAAATTGACCACCCTCGGTTTTGAATATCTTGTTTAATATTCGCCAGTAACGGGTTCAGGCGTTGATCTTGAACCGGACATTGATTTAAGTTCACCAAACGATGAGTTTGTTTCTGAAAGTAACCCGCCTGCACTTGACCTGTAGCCGAACGTCCCAGAGGATAAGTCACTTTATTGCGATAGCCTAAGTCTGACTCTCCCCCTAACACGAGATCGACCGGAGGCTCAATAAATCCTCCAATGCGTTCTAGGGCTTTAACGACTAAATCTCGTTTAACTTGTAATTGAAATTCATAGTCAATATGCTGCCACTGACAGCCGCCGCATTTATCAGCAACAATACATCGCGGTGAAATTCGATGGCGAGAAGCTTCTAAAATTTTTTGTAACTTTCCTTCTGCATATTTGCTTTTGACCCGCACTAAACGCACCCGAACGAGATCACCCGGAACCGTATCGGGGACAAATACTACCCAATCTTGATAACGACCCACTCCATTACCTTCATCGGTTAAATCTGTAATTTCAATTTCTACTTGTTGTCCTTGCTGCCACATCATGATTAAGCCTTAAAAAATTAAGAATTGTTAACGCTTACAGGGTGATTTTTGATGTTGAATTCGGTAGATCACTCTCGATCTCTGCCTAATCCCAACAACTGTGTAGCGGTGGAAGAACCCCACTTTGATCACGACCAGTGACGGTTTACAATCAACGACTTCCCCAGATCCCCCTGAGTCGCTAAACTACTTAATGGTATCTTGAAAAACTTTCATAGCTATGACCGTAGTTAGCCAAGTTATTCTCAAAGCTGATGATGAACTCCGTTATCCTAGCGTTGGTGAACTCAAAAGCATCAATGATTTTTTAAAAACGGGCGACCAGCGTGTGCGCATTGCGTCCACACTTGCCGATAATGAAAAAAAGATTGTAGACCGTGCCAGTAACCAATTGTGGAAAAAACGCCCTGATTTTATTGCCCCCGGTGGTAATGCGTCAGGCTCACGGGAACGAGCTTTATGCCTTCGGGACTATGGCTGGTATCTGCGTTTAATTACCTATGGGGTTCTGTCGGGTGACAAAGATCCCATTGAAAGTATTGGTTTGGTGGGCGTTAAAGAAATGTACAATTCTTTAGGCGTTCCGATGCCAGGAATGGTGGAAGCCATTCGTTGTCTCAAAGAAGCGTCTCTGGCGTTACTCGATGACGAAGATGCTAAAGAAGCAGCCCCCTACTTTGACTTTATTATTCAAGCCATGTCCTAATTTTGAGGACGGGTTTTTGATCTTTGTGGAGACGTACCTCGTGTGCGTCTCTACAAGTTTAGGGGGTATAACAGAAAACTTTTAAGAGTTAGTCAGGGAACGGCGATAATTGCGGAGGGTTTGAATTAATCGTCCTCCTCGTTTTAAGCCAATGTCGGCTAATTCCACAATCCATTGGTTGGGTATTGCTTCCGGTTGAACGCTAATAATATAATTGAGAGCTTCTTCTTCTTTTCCGGCTCCTAAACGATAAGCATAAACAATAAAACCAATGGCAGTAGAGCGACTAATTCCGGCTTGACAATGTATTAATAAATCCCCTGACTGTGACTGAATAGATTTCATAAAATTTAAGGCTTCTAAAATATGTTTAAAATTGGGTAACACATATTCAGGATCAGCATAGGGCGTATCAATATCATCAAATTCTAATCTCAGCCGAGTCGGAACTTGCTCAAACCCTTCAGGAAGTTCACTCCCCGGACTTCCAATTGAAATTAAATAGTGAATATTCGCGCCTTGAAATTGTTCTAAAATATAGTTACGAGCTTCTGCCCTGGATGAAATCCAAAGTCGCGGTAAATGAGAATGAGGCGCAATAATTTCAGGATTCAATAAGGTTTTAAAAATCGTTGTTGATGAAGAATCTTCTAGTTTTTCTAATGCTGTTTCTGCCCAAGAACGAACATAAACATCACTATCATTCAAAGCTGTTTTCAGTCCATTAATAGCCAAAGGTGTATTCATGGATTGAATGGTTTCAACCACTTTAGCCCGCACCCAAGGATCGGGATCATGAATTTTATTCAATAATTTATTAACGACAAATTCATTACCAATTCGACCTAAAACTTCAACCACACGGGTTCTAACATCTGCATTATGATGATTCAGGGCTTGTAAAAGTACCTTCACAGCAAACGAATCATTAATAGTTTCTAATCCATAAACAGCATTCGTATAAACATAAAATTCGGGATCATCTAAGGCATTTTTTAAAGCCGTAATTGCAGATGCTCCGCCTAAAAAACCTAATGCGGTTGCAGCCCGACCTCGAACATAATGATCAGGATCAGAGGTTAAAATGTCTCTTAATTTTGTGATCGCTAAACGATTTTTAAGCTTTCCTAATGCGGTTGCGGCTCGCCAACGAACTTGATGATCTTTATGGTTAAGAGCCTGAATTAATCCTCGAATGGATCGAACACTACCAATTTGTCCTAATGCCCAAGTTGCCCAAACTCGAATTTTGGGTTGGGGATCTTTTAATAATTTTAATAATAAAGGTTCAGCAGCTTGACCGATTTGAGTGATCGCCCAAGCTGACCAAGCATTGACAGATTCATTCGAGTGATGTAATCCTTTAAGTAACCAAGGTAATAACAAAGGGCAACGGGTTTGTCCTAACAAACGAATTTTAAACGCCAGGGGGATATTTAATGAAATCACCAGGGAAAAGGCTTTATTTTGAAATTCAGGTTTAACATTTTTTATTAACAATGTTCCTTGAATTATATTTAATTTCAAAGCCAAACTCACTATCCGCAGTGTCAATTCTTCCGATTCAATTTCTGCTAAGACTTTAGCCAAAGAATCAAAAGTCAACGTACCCCGCAAATAGTCTTGTTTAAGTTCTTCATCTGTTGAGTGATGAAGTTGCCTTTTTAAGATTTCAGCATCGTAGAAATTAGCCATTCAATTTGGTGAAACCAGGGGAAGTTGTAAAAACAGGGTTGGTAGGGATAAAGGGCGACCAGACAATAGACTAAAGTTTTTGTTGTGGGTTAACAAGCAACCATCAACGGTAATTAGATTAATCTTAATTTTATCATCGCTCTCACCGATCACTAAAGCATGATCAGTGATGAAATCAGAAAACATGGAATCAACTCATTAAATTTTAATAAAATTTAATGGTTAAATCAGAAAGGGAGAAACAGGCAAGGATCAGAACCCATTTATCCCAAAACCTGCTAACCTAGAACCTGTAGCCCCTATATTGGCTAAGTCTATTATGGCGATTATTTCTTCAAAAAGACAGTCTTCTGAACCTGAACCCTCGGATGAGTTCTCTGGCTTCGCTTCTCAAAAAAACAAAAAATCCAGAAAATCTAAGGAGAATCAACCGCCAGATGAATTAGATTATTTATTAGAAGCGGAAGCAACACCCCAGGAGGAAATTAATCGTCAACAGGATGAAAAAATTCGACCCCATCGCTTAGAAGATTATATTGGACAAAAAGATTTAAAAGAAGTTTTATCCATTGCGATCGCCGCAGCAAAATCTCGTCAAGAACCCTTAGATCATTTATTATTATATGGCCCTCCAGGGTTGGGAAAAACCACTATGTCGTTGATTTTAGCCTCAGAAATGGGGGTAACTTGTAAAATCACAACGGCTCCCGCATTAGAAAAACCCCGTGATATTGCCGGATTATTAGTGAGTTTAAAACCCGGAGAGGTATTATTTATTGATGAAATTCATCGATTATCAAAAGTTGCTGAAGAAATTTTATATCCAGCGATGGAAGATTGCCGATTAGATATTACCATTGGTCAAGGGCGATCAGCAAAAACTCGCAGTATTCCTTTAAAACCGTTTACCATTGTTGGAGCAACAACACGGGTAGGTTCTTTAACGGCTCCTTTACGCGATCGCTTTGGAATTATTCAACGATTACGCTTTTATGAAATTGATGAATTAAGTTTAATTGTACAACGCAGTGCTAAATTATTAAATACTCCAATTACTCCTGAAGGAGCCATAGAAATTGCTCAACGCTCTAGGGGAACTCCTCGAATTGCAAATCGATTATTGCGCCGAGTTCGAGATTATGTTCAAGTTAAAAGTAGTGGAGAAATTAATGCAGAAATTGCTAATATTGCCTTAGAATTATTTAATGTTGATCCGATGGGATTAGATTGGACAGATCGCAATATGTTAACCGCCATGATTGAAAACTTTAAAGGCGGGCCAGTAGGATTAGAAACAATGGCAGCTATTACAGGGGAAGATACTCAAACCATTGAAGAAGTCTATGAACCTTATTTAATGCAAATTGGGTTTATTCAACGCACAAATCGAGGTCGGATCGCAACTCCTGCGGCTTGGAAACATTTAGGATTTGATGACCCAGAACATCGTTAAAGTCTACAATTCTCCCTGTAATCCTTTGGACTCAGTGATTTAGCAAAAACAGGAGTGCTAAAAATTCTACCCCAAATCCAGATTAACCTAACAAAAAAAACTGCGATCGCCCATCGTAAACTTAATGGCTTTAAACTCAAAATTAAACCCTGCATCAAAAGCCGATTTAACTCAATTCAGGATATCATAGAGATCATTCCAACAACAGTGGATCAATTATGTCAGCGATTATTGTGCTGCTGGCTGATGAGACTCAGCAAGAAAAGCTCGTAAGTTTTGTAGTTCAACACGAAAACGTTCTCTCCCATTATCGCCTCATGGGTTTAGACCATCTCGCAGCTGCTTTAAAACAAAGGACGTGGTTAAGAATTGAGACGATTTTACCGTTACGACAAGGGGGGGATATAGTCATCGCTTCCCAAATCATCACAGGAGAAGAAGTAGCAGGTGTTATTTATTTAATAGAACCCACCCAAACGAACTTTTCTGAATTACCGCTTTTAACGTTATTCAGAATTTGTAATATCTATAATATTCCCATTGCCAGTAATATTGGAACCGCAGAAGCTATTATTGTTCAATTGCGCCGAACTCGTTCTGCTTATTTAATTTTTAATCCCGTTTCAGGCTTAGGAAATGCCAACCAAGATTTATTATTAATTCGGCAATTATTAGAACCTTATTTTCATTTAAAAGTTCATTTAACCACACCAGAAACTGATCCAGCAGAATTAGCACGGGAAGCTATAGAACAGGAGGTAGATTTGTTAATTGCATCGGGGGGAGATGGAACTGTTTCAGCCGTAGCCAGTGCGGTTATTAATACCAATATTCCATTGGGAATTATTCCTAGAGGGACAGCGAATGCCTTTGGGGTGGCGTTGGGAATTCCCACTAATATTCAGGGTGCTTGTGAAGTCATTATTGCAGGATTAACTCGCACGGTTGATGCAGCAAATTGTAATGGTTTAACCTTGATTTTATTAGCAGGAATTGGCTTTGAGGCGGAAACCGTTAGTAAAGCGGATCGAGAAACAAAAAAACGCTGGGGGCCGTTAGCTTATATTCTGGCAGGATGGCAACAATTAAATGAACAAACCGACTTTGAAGCCGAAATAGAAATTAATGGAGAAATTAATCAATTTGAAGCAGCTTCTATTACGGTTGCCAATGTTGCACCTCCCACTTCTGTTTTAGCGCAAGGATTAGGGCAGGTGATTCCTGATGATGGATTATTAGAAGTTTTAATGTATACGTCTCCTGTGAATCGAATGCAAGCGGTAGCAGGAATGGTACGTTTATTAGGTGCAGGTTTACTCAAAACAGAAGTGCAACAAGATAGCATTATTGCTTTTCGGACTCAACGAATTAAAATTACAACGAATCCCCCCCAAAAAGTCGTTTTAGATGGAGAAATTATTGGAACAACACCCATAGAAGTAGAATGTATTCCGCAAGGATTAAAAATCCTGTCTCCTGAGATAGTGATTATCCCAACTGTTGAAGATATCGCAACTCTGAGTCAGGTTAAAGTCAATGAAATAGAAAATAACCTGACTGAGAACAGCGTATCAACCTAAAATGGAGTTTCTAGGTTTTTGCTGTGAAAGCCAGAAATTTGCTTAATTTTTCACCCCAGTTTCTAATCTTTGCTCTTGAATAATAAACTCCAATAACCCTTCACAAGAATCTAATAATAAATCAAGAACCTGATTAAACCCTTCTGACCCGCCATAATAAGGATCAGGGACTTCTTTTAAGCTGTGATAACGACAAAACTCACACATTAATTTAACCTTATTTCGATATTTTCCAGACGGATCAAGATAGAGAATATTTTCATAATTCTCCTGATCCATCGCTAGAATTAAATCAAATTGTTCAAAATCTTCTCGTTGAAATTGACGTGCTTTTCCCGTCATTTCAATTCCCCGTTGCTTAGCGGTTTGGGTCATGCGTCGATCTGGGGAACTCCCAATATGATAACTGGAGGTTCCAGCCGAATCACAAACAATGCGATCGCTCAAATTAGCTTGATCAATTAAATGATTCATAATATTCTCCGCCGCTGGGGAACGACAGATATTACCCAAGCATACAAATAGTAGTTTGTAAGGCATAACTGAACATTAATTAACAATTATAATGACAAGAAGAGGAGCAGCCGAGAAATATTTAAGTCTAAGTTTGTCAGTCATCAACAGGTAGACTTTAAATATACTCTGCATTTCTACTCCTCTCCCATATCCGGTCAAAGGTGGTGTTTACAGACTAACCACTTATCCTAAGCCGGGTAAATTCAAACCCCCAGTAAGTTCTTCCATCATTTCCCGCATCGTCTTTGTAGAGTTTTGATAGGCTTCTTGCATAGCGACAAGAACCAAATCTGAGACAACATCAGCCCCTTCCCCTAAAACATCCTGTGAAATTTCCACCCGGCGAGGTTCTTGGTTTCCACTTAAGTAAACCTTAACTAAGCCGCCTCCAGCTTCCCCAGGAATTTCCAACTGATCCAAGTCTTCTTGAAGCTTTTTCGCTCCTTCTTGAACCTGCTGCGCCTTCTTGAAGGCATCAGCGAGTTCTTTCATTTTGCCCAGACCAAAACCAAATCCTTTATCTTGTGTCATAGTTTGTTCCCGTAGCGCTGATAACGCCTTGAATATTAACGAATGTGAACCGCAGACCAGGTAATTTATAGTAGCATTTTTTGAGTAGCTCAACTGCATCCATTGGCAAGAAATCCCCACTCAACGGATTTTAGATCAACCTTAACAAACTTGGAATTCACCCATAATTTTGACCTCCGGTTCTAATAAAAACGACCAGCGCCGTTCAACTTGCTCTTGAATATGACGAATTAACAAAAATATATCGTTCGCCCTTGCCCCCCCACAATTCAGAATAAAATTAGCGTGGCGTTCTGCAACTTGAGCTTGGCCAATCGTGTAGCCTTTTAAACCGGTTTGCTCAATTAGCCAACCCGCCGATTTAGGGCCAGGATTGCGGAAAACACTTCCACAACTGGGCAGATGATAAGGTTGGCTATTCCGACGCTGACTAAAATGAGCCGTCGTATCAGCAAGCACCTTCTGAGGATCATGACCCGGTTCTAACTGAAAAGTCGCTTGAGTGACAAAGCGATCGCCACCTTGTAAGATCGAGGTTCGATAACGATAACCCAGATCTTTAGGGGTGAGAAGTTCTAATTCTCCTGTTCTCGATAAAACATGAGTATTAACTAAAATATCCGCGGTGGAAGATTTGTGGGCACCTGCATTCATCACCACTGCGCCACCAACGGTTCCTGGGATGCCAACGGCCCATTCCAACCCTCGCCATCCCAAACGGGCGGCTTTCCACGCTAGTCGGGGAAGGGAAGTTCCGGCTCCGGCTGTGAGTAATCCAGATTCTAAATTAAACTCGGAATGACGTAAATGGCGAGTTGCAATGACTAATCCAGGTAACCCTTGATCGCTAATCAGTAAATTTGATCCGGCACCGAGTAGGGTAATGGGCAGCCCTTCTGTATTGGCCCAAGTTAGGGTTTCTTGCAGTTGTTCTACCCCTTTGGGTGCCACATACCACTCGGCGGGGCCACCGACCCGAAAGGAGGTCAAGCTGGTTAAAGGAACTAAAGATTGAATTAAACAGTCTGTTTCCGGTAAGGCGATGCAGCGTGACCGATGGCAATTCGTTTGACCGGGAGAGTCATAAGAAAGTGTCATGACCATATCGAAATGAATACCTTAGAACTTGGATGTAAATCACCGATTGAATATCAACATCAATCTATTAAGGGCGTTGGCACTCGCGGAACCAGACCATCAGTAGCTACCGGGGGTCTGATAAAAAGCCATTACAGTAGGAATGATTTTGTTCAGGTTGCCCGCACCGAGAAATAACACTAAATCACCAGGTTGCAACAGTTGAGTTAAACCGATCTTCAGGTCATCCATAGACGGCTGATATAATACTTGAGGATGGTAATTGGCAATCAACTCTGCTACCTTTTGCCCGTCAATTTGCCAAAGATTCGGTTCTCCAGCACTATAAATCTCAGTCAGAACAACAATATCAGCATCACTGAAGCACTGAGCAAAATCTTGCAGAAAGGCATGAGTTCGACTATAGCGATGAGGTTGGAAAATCGCAACAATACGCTGAAGGTGAGGTTGAGTGTTTAAGGAGCTTTCTTGCATCCGTAGACGAGCAGCGGCAAGAGTGGCGCGGATTTCACTGGGATGATGGGCGTAATCGTCTACAAACAGAATGTCATTGTGACAGCCTCGACACTCGAAACGACGTTTGGCTCCTTCAAATTCCGCTAAAGCCTTGGCGATGACGGAAAACTCTAAACCTAACTGGCGTCCCACCGCGATCGCCGCTAAGGCATTGCTGAGATTATGCTGTCCTAGCAATTTCAAATCTAGTTCTCCCAGGAAACTGCCTTTTTCCCAAATGTCAGCATAAATGCCATTCGGTCGATAATCAATGTTTTTGGCGATATAATGAGCCTGTGAATCTGGGTTCAAACTATAGGTGATACCGGGCTGAATTTGCTCCCGTACCGTTGCACAATCGATACACCCAACTAAGGTTTTACAGTTTGTCTCAAAGACTTTAAAGGTTTTGATCACTTCGTCTAGGGTTTGATAGTGATCCGGGTGATCTAACTCAATATTGGTAATCACTCCAATTTGAGCGGTAATTTTGACCAAGGAACCATCGGATTCATCCGCTTCTGCGACCATATAAGGCCCCTGACCCATGCGAGCATTGCCTTCCCACGCATTCACTTCTCCCCCAACTAGAATGGTCGGATCAAGATCGGCATTGAGCAAGATAAATGCAATCATACTGCTGGTGGTGGTTTTCCCATGGGTTCCCGCCACAGCAATACTTTGGTAATCTTGAATTAAAGCCGCCAGTAAATCAGAACGATGAAAAATGGGACAACCCAACTCCAAGGCGGCTTGATATTCAGAGTTCCCCGCATGGATGGCAGTAGAACAAATGACTTGGGGTAATTCTATCTCTGATTTGATCTGGCCATTAGAATTAAAAGCTTCCGCTTCAATCACGGAAGCAGACCGGGAGTTCAATCCCTGTTCAGAGATGGATAACTCCTGTTCCATTGGGGAAGTCGGTTGGTGAACTCCTTGCTCCAGGGATTGTTTAACATACTCAAAGTTACTCGCATCTTGGCGACAAAAAATTTGCGCACCTAACGCTTGTAAACGTTGAGTAATATGGCTACGTTGAATATCGGAGCCATAAATCGGTAGGTTTCGCTTCGCTAGGATGTAGGCAAGGGCTGACATTCCAATCCCACCAATCCCAATAAAGTGAAATGGCCTGCCCGTGAAATCAACAGAACTTGGCATCGATCACTCCTTATCACACCACACCACACCAATAACACGCGATATCATATCAAGAATTGTTTTTTACCGATACTCCTCAGCCAACATTTCTTAGATGGTGTTTTAGGTTAACATCTTTAGGTTTTAGGTTAATTGAGTTCTCTCAGTCGTTGTTTACTATATACCGCCTGAGTTCAGAAATCACCGGAGTTTAGCTAAATCAACCGAGGGATTGAGGAGACGGATCGGTTGAACCGAATCCTAAAATTGTTCAACTCGATTTTAATCCCGACAAAAAAAGTCGGGTATGATTGACGGTGATTTGTAGACTGTGATACGTTATTTTCAACATCGCAGTATCGGATTTTCAGTGGAGGACAGGTCATGACTCAGGCAACCACCAACAACTTAAACTTAACTGGGGCTACGTTTGATAAACTGAAATGTAAAGAATGTGGCGAAGAATACGCCCCCGAAGCCAAGCACGTTTGTGAAGTTTGTTTTGGCCCCCTAGAAGTTCAGTACAACTATGACCTGCTCCGCCAAACCGTGACTCGCGCCACCATTGAAGCTGGCCCTAACTCGATTTGGCGTTATCGTAAATTCCTCCCCGTCGCTACTGAGAACGTTATTGATGTTGGAACCGGAATGACTCCCCTGATCAAGTCAGAACGGTTAGCTCGTCGCCTGGGTTTAAAAAATCTCTACATTAAAAACGATGCTGTGAATATGCCCACCCTCAGTTTCAAAGACCGGGTGGTGTCCGTTGCTCTGAGTCGCGCTAGAGAATTAGGATTTTCGACCGTTTCCTGTGCCAGTACCGGAAATTTAGCCAACTCCACCGCCGCTATTGCTGCAAGAGCCGGTCTGGATTGTTGTGTGTTTGTCCCGGCGGACTTAGAAGCAGGTAAAATCTTAGGAACCTTAATCTACAATCCGATTCTAATGGCCGTTAAAGGCAATTACGATCAAGTTAATCGCCTCTGTTCAGAAGTCGCTAATACTCACGGTTGGGGCTTTGTCAATATTAACCTGCGTCCCTACTATTCTGAAGGGTCAAAAACCCTCGGCTATGAAGTGATTGAACAACTGGGTTGGAAATTACCTGACCACGTGGTTGCCCCTATTGCTTCCGGTTCATTATTCACCAAAATTCATAAAGGTTTCCAAGAATTTGTCAAAGTCGGTTTAGTCGATGACAAAGCCGTCCGCTTTAGTGGAGCACAAGCGGAAGGTTGTTCTCCCGTAGCTTCTGCCTTCAAAGAAGGGCGGGACTTCATTACTCCAGTTAAACCGAATACCATTGCTAAATCCATTGCCATTGGCAACCCGGCTGATGGAGTTTATGCGGTTGAATTAGCGAATAAAACCAACGGAAATATTGAGTGCGTCAATGATCAAGAAGTGATTGAAGGCATTAAATTATTAGCTGAAACCGAAGGAATTTTCACTGAAACGGCGGGAGGAACCACCATCGCCGTGTTGAAAAAATTAGTAGAAGCGGGTAAAATTGATCCTGAAGAAACCACTGTTGTTTATATCACAGGCAATGGTTTAAAAACCCAAGAAGCCGTGCAAGGTGATGTCGGTGAGCCATTAACCATTGAACCGAAATTAGACAGTTTTGAACGAGCAATTGAACGAGCCCGCACCTTAGATCGTCTGGAATGGCAACAAGTGTTAGTTTAAACTCGCAATTGCCAGATTTGAATAGTAGAAACGTTACTGGAAGCGTTTCTACTGAGCTAAAACTATTCCTTTCCTTTATCGTTTTTTCAAGCTATGACCGTTAAAGTTTTAATTCCTACACCCCTGCAAAAATTCACAAACAATCAAGCTGTCATTGAGTGTGAAGCTTCTAATATTTCGGAATTAATTAATTCCTTAGAAACCCAATGTCCAGGGATTAAAAAAAGTCTCTGTGATGAGGAGGGAAAACCCCGTAAATTTTTGAATTTCTATGTCAATAGTGAAGATATTCGCTTTTTACAAGGAACAAACACTGAACTTAAAAAAGGAGATGAGGTCAGTATTGTTCCGGCGGTTGCGGGAGGTTAAATTAATTTAATAAAACTCTATAGAAATTTTTTAGGACATGGGGTTAACCATGTCCTTGTTTGATGGTATAAAAATTTAAGGTTGAGGTGATCATGCAGATTGGTACTCCCCCAACCCTTTAAACCGAGACTCCATAAATAAAGCTTCAGCAAATTGTTGAAGATAATCATAAAAACACTCAGAACTTAATACATCCGTCATCTGCATCGCCCATTGGTTTAAACCCATAACTAAGTCAATGAGTTCAGCTTTTTCAGCTTCAGAACACAATTTAGAATGATACTTTGCCTGGGAAATCATTTCTAAATTGCTTAAAATGGTTTGGCAGAAATAAATCATCCTATCTAAATATAACCGAATTCTATTAACAGCCCAACTCTGAAAACTAGCTTGATTGATAGTTTCTATAATCTGATTGCAATTGGTTTCTAAACATTGGGCTGCATCTTGAATTAATGCAATGTATTCTAAGGGAGACTTGGACACTTTATTGTTTCGGGTTAGAGCAACTTGGAGTAAATAAGAAGAAGAAACAATAATCGAGGCTGGACTTCTTAAATAATGATGCATTTCAGTGGTAATATCTTTAACAGTAGTAAATTCCTGCTCTAAATTTAAGACTAGATTGAGGGGTAGCATCAGTAAACTGCTCCTAAATTTACTACATCTCATCATCAGTGATGATCCGTAAAAACCCAGTGAAATAAATCCCAAGTTTCTGATGACCTTGATCACAAGTTGTTGTGATCTGCGTTACCAGGTTCACTGGTTTTTAAACACAAACAACGGGTTCACCAGTATCATTCTACAAATCCTATACAAATCCTAATTGACAGTTTACCGATAGAAGAGTTTAACTCATTGTATGAGTCGTTTTAGCTTCTATGGTTTTCAATAAATCTTCTCAGCCTGAGCTTTAATACTTGTATAAACCAATACATCACATAGAAAATAATGGGTTAGTAGGTTCAAGTATCCCTGGGTCGGTTCGACCCATGAGAAAAACTCGAAAATTCCCCTCGCCTTGTAGGAGAGGGGGTCGGGAGAGAAGTCAAACTCAGTTTCTCAAGAAGATTTCAGGTTAAGAAGCGACTCGCGCTGTACTCCGAGGACGACGACGACCCGTAACTTTGCTTTGAGCTTCTTCAGGGGTTTGTACTAATAACACTAACAACGGGTTACTCGGAATTTCGCGACGCAAAACACGCTGGATAGACCGTTCAATTTGAGTCTTTAACCCTTCCCAATCAATTTCCTTCGTTTCCGTTCCAAAACTACGGGCAAATTCTGTCCAACGTTCGGTTAAAACATTCTCAATGGTTTGGCTTAATTGTTGTTGAATCGAGGCTGGATCAACGCTATTGACAACCCCTTTTAAATGAATTTCAGGTCTTGCTAATAACTTACCATCGGTGCCAACGGCTGCGGCTACCGTTACCACCCCTTCTTCTGCTAATTGACGTCGTTCTTTCATGGTTTCATCTTTGACAACGCCAGAACGAGAGGAGTCTACCGGTTCAATTCCCGCTTGAACTTTATCCGCAATCCGAATCGATTCTTTCGTTAATTCTACGACAAAACCGTTATCAATAATCACCATATTTTCTGGGGGAATTCCCATACTTTGGGCGGTTTTACTATGTTGAACTAACATCCGGTGTTCTCCGTGAACCGGAACAAAGAATTTTGGACGAGTTAAAGCTAACATTAATTTCTGATCTTCTTGACATCCATGACCAGAAACATGAATTCCTTTTTCCCGACCATAAATCACATTTGCCCCTTGCATCATCAATTTATCAATGGTATTGACTACTGCAATGGTATTACCCGGAATTGGGTTCGCGGAGAAGACAACCGTATCTCCTTTTTTAATAGAAATTTGACGGTGTGCACCTTCCGCAATTCGGGTTAAAGCGGATAACGGTTCCCCTTGAGATCCAGTTGTTAAAATCAGCAATTTATCATCGGGAATCCCATTAATTGAATTCAAAGGAACAAACAACCGATCTTCACATTTGACATAGCCTAGTGTTCGAGCATGAGCAATGACGTTTAGCATAGATCGACCCACCACGGACACTAATCGACCTTGCTTTTGGGCAATATTTAAAATGATATTCAGACGGTGAACAGAAGAGGCAAAGGTGGTGACTAAAATCCGACCTTGAGCTTGGGCAAAAATGCGCTCTAAATTGGGATAAACGGAATTTTCAGAAGGCGTAAAGCCTGGAATTTCAGCGTTTGTTGAGTCACTTAATAAACAGTGAACACCTTTTTCTCCATATTCAGCTAACCGTTGGAAATCAAAAAATTCTCCATCTACTGGAGTATGATCAATTTTAAAATCCCCTGTATGAATGACCACACCGACAGGGGTAGTAATCGCAACCGTAAAACTATCAGCAATCGAGTGAGTATTCCGAATATATTCTACGAGAAAATATTTTCCAATTCGCACCATTTCACGGGGTCGAACGGATCTTAATTCAGTGCGTTCTGCAACTCCGGCTTCTTCTAATTTTCCTTGTAATAAAGCCATCGCTAATCGAGGGCCATAAATCACCGGAACTTCAAATTGTTTCAGATGAAAGGGAATACCACCAATATGATCTTCATGTCCGTGAGTGACAATCATGCCTTTGATTTTTTCCCGGTTTTCTCGTAAATAAGTGACATCCGGTAAAACAATATTAACACCGTGCATTCCATCCGTTGGGAAGGCTAACCCGGCATCTAAAATCACAATTTCATCTTCATATTGAAACACACAGGTGTTTTTGCCAATTTCATGTAATCCCCCTAAAGGAATAATTTTGAGGGCACCGGAATTAAAGACAGGAGTAGAAGGTTGTGTATTCAAAGCCGAAGATCTTTTTCTAATAATGGGGGTGTTACCATTTCTGATCATGCTGATTTTTTCCTTGTTTAAGTTAATGGTTTACGAATGAAATAATATGATGGCTGAATTTAAGAATTGATAGGATCATCCGAATCATTGGATAAATTCTGTCAATCTGACTCAGTATTTAGTTGTCAGAAAGTTAAAAAACTGTGCCAGGATTTAAGGCGTTTTCGGATTAACCCAATATGAGGTAGTCATCTGATTCATTCTATAAATCCTGATCAAGTTTTGTAGGGGAGGTTGACGAGTCGATAGGAATCCATAATAACAACCATCAACAAAGGAAAATTAGTGTTCAAAAATTCAGTGCGGAGACTGCTTTTTTTGTTTCTTTCCATTCCCGATTTTCTGATGACTTTGTACGAAAGATTGCTACAGATTGATCGAGTTTTCACGACTCACCGATCGTTAAAACCTCCTCACAAAACTGATCGCGGTCAACTGATCGAAACTATCCGATCAGATTTAACTGACTGAGCACGTCCTTTAATGTGTTGGTTAGTTCAATGCTTGGATCACATAAAGGTAAACGGGTTGATCCAACATTCCAGCCTTGCAAGTTAAGGGCTGCTTTTACCAAAATCGGGTTTGTAGTTAGAAACAAGGCTTTAAACAACCCAAATAACCGGATATGAATCTCCGTCGCTACTTGTACTTGTCCCGCTTCAAACGCCTGGATCATCTCTTGGAGTTGTGTTCCCACCAAATGACTAGCAACACTCACTACCCCTGCACTACCAACGGCTAACATGGGTAAGGTTAAAGCATCATCTCCAGAGTAGATTGCAAATTCACAAGGAGTTAACCGTCGCACCTGGCTGACTTGTTCTAAACTACCACTCGCTTCCTTAATTGCCACAATATTAGGAATCTCCGCCAAACGCGCCACGGTTTCCGGGAGTAGATTCTGTCCCGTGCGTCCGGGTATATTGTAAAGCATCACGGGCAAATCGGGACTCGACTGCGCGATCGCTTGGAAATGCCGATACAAACCTTCTTGGGGAGGCTTATTATAATACGGAACAACCTGTAACGTGCCATCTAATCCGAGTTTAGAAGCTTTCTGAGTGGCGTTGATGGCCTCTTGGGTGCAGTTTGATCCGGTTCCCCCGATCACTTTAGCTTTTCCCGATACTGCCTTGTGCACGACTTGGAATAACTCGTGTTCTTCCTCCCAAGTTAAGGTCGGAGATTCTCCCGTTGTTCCGCACACAACGAGGGCATCCGTTCCTTGCTCGACCAAATGGGCAGCTAACTGTTCCGCCACTGCATAATTTACACGACCGTCTTCATGAAACGGCGTAACCATCGCCGTTATAACTCGTCCAAAACTTACCATGTTCTTCTATCAGTTATCCTGTGTCCTGCGTTAGTCATCTATCGGTATCAGGTATCGGGTATCGGGTATCAGGTATCGGGTATCAGGTTTCGGGTCTTTCTTTTCCTGCTTCCCCTGCTTCCCCAGCTTCCCCTGCTCCTCTTCTAAGACCGATGACCTAAGAGTTGTTTTTCCACTAATAATTCAGCAATTTGCACGGCATTTAACGCAGCACCCTTACGGATTTGGTCGCCACAGAGCCACAATTCTAAACCACAGGGGTGAGACAAATCCTGACGAATGCGACCCACTAAAACTGGATCACGACCACTCGCATCAATGGGCATGGGGAAATAATTTGCCGTAAAGTCTTCCACCAGTTGCACTCCGGGGGCATTACTGAGAATATCCCGTGCTTTTTCCACACTCAAGGGTTGCTCAAATTCTAAGTTAACCGCTTCTGAATGGGCACGTAAGACGGGAACCCGCACACAAGTTGCTGAAATCCGCAGATCATTGACCCCGAAAATTTTGCGGGTTTCGTTGATCATTTTCATTTCCTCTTCACAATACCCTAACTCATTAATCGGGGTGTTGTGAGGGAAGAGATTAAACGCTAACGGATAGGGAAAAATTTCCGTTTTGGGCGTTTCTCCTTGCAATATAGCCCTAGCTTGTTGCTTCATTTCCTCCATCGCCCTAGCCCCTGCGCCACTAGCTGATTGATAGGTAGAAACCACCATCCGACGAATCGGTTGTACCTGATATAATGGCCAAACAGCTACCGTCATTAAAATCGTGGTGCAGTTAGGGTTAGCAATAATCCCTTTATGGTTGTTAATCGCCTCTGGGTTGACTTCCGGTACAATTAAGGGCACATCTGGGTTCATGCGGAAGGCACTGGAGTTATCAACCATGACGGCTCCCGCTTCCACGATTTTAGAGGCCCAAACCTTCGAGGTTGATCCGCCGGCGGACGCTAACACAATATCAATCTTCTGAAATGAATCCTCCGACACCCCCTCAACGGGTAAAGATTGCCCCTTAAAGGTTAAGGAAGTTCCGGCTGAACGAGGAGAAGCTAATAATTTTAACTCTCCCACTGGAAAATTCCGACTTTCCAGCAGTTCGATCAACTCCGCTCCGACAGCACCTGTGGCCCCTAGAATCGCAACTCGATAAGAATTTGACAAAATTTTAACCTCCCTAATCAAAAACTCGCAATTTTAATAAATTGAAATTTTTATAGCCGACTGAAATTTTAGATATGGATTCATTTATGTATACCAGAGCTTAAGCTCCTGGTTCCATTGTAGTTTAGCTGTTCTCATTCTTGGCAAAACGGAACAGAATCTAACGAACAGGTACACAAGGGTGCATAATCAGTTACGATCACTCTTGATGTATACAACTGGAGCTTTAGCAAGCTTAACTTGCTAATCCCAGATTATAGTTCCCCTGCGAGTGAAATGTGTGGGGGGGTATTGAATTCAGAATATCACGATTATGAAAGTAACCCAGGAAAAACTTCCCGCAAGTCAAATTGGATTAGACATTGAGATTACACCGGAAATGTCTAAAAACGCCTATGAGCAAGTCGTTCAGCGTATGAGCCGTTCGGTGAATATTCCTGGGTTCCGCAAAGGCAAAGTGCCTCGCCATATTCTGATCCAGCGTTTAGGCCGGGAACGGATTAAGGCTGCTGCGTTGGATGATTTAATGAACCAGTATTTACCCAAAGCTGTCGAACAAGAGAATATTCAAGCGATTGGCAGCTTTGAACCTCGGGGTGATATTGATCAACTGATTCAGCAATTTGAACCGGGACAAACCCTAACAATTCAAGTGGCTGTGGATGTGGAACCCGAAGTGAAACTCGGTCAATACAAAGGCTTAACCGTTCAAGCAGAAGAAGCCAAGTATGACCCGGAACAGGTGGAACAGGTATTAAAACGGGAACAGGAAAAAAGAGCAACGTTAATCCCGGTTGAAGGGAGACCCGCCCAAGAGGGTGATGTGGCGTTTGTCGATTTTCAAGGGTACTTTGCCCAGGAGTCTGAAGAAGCGGAACCCAAAGAAATCCCCGGTGCCAAAGGTGATAATTTCCAAGTGGAATTACAGGAAGGACGATTTATTCCCGGTTTTGTCGAGGGAATTTTTGGGATGAACCCTGGAGAAACCAAAACCTTAAATCTGAAGTTCCCTGATGAATATGGGGATAAGGATGTTGCAGGAAAGGATGCCACCTTTACTATTACGCTGAATGAACTCAAAGAAAGAGAACTGCCAGCGTTAGATGATGAATTTGCTCAAGAAGTCAGCGATTTTTCCACCTTAGCGGAACTGCGGGAGTCTTTAGAAAAACGATTTCAGGGGGAAAAAGACGATCAAACTAAAGCCAATCAACGTAAAGCCTTAGTCGATGCGTTAGTGGAAACCATTGAAGTCGATTTACCCGAAACGATGATTCGTCAGGAAGTTGACCGACTGATTACCCAACAGGTGATGCAGTTGAGCAATATGGGGCTGGATGTTAAACGCTTATTCACCAGTGAAATGGTACCTCGTCTGCGGGAACAAACTCGTCCAGAGGCGATTGACGCTTTAAAACGCTCCTTAGCGTTGAAAGAAGTGGCAAAACAGGAATCCTTGACTGTTACGGATGAAGAAATTCAAGCCGAAGAAGCTAAAGTGATCAAAGAACTTGAAGGTCAAGATGTTGATCCCCAACGATTACGGGCTTTTGTGACTGAAGATTTACTTCAAAACAAAACCTATACCTGGCTGGAAGAAAACTCAAACATTGAGTTAGTCCCCGAAGGAACTTTAACCCCAGTAGAAGACGAAGAAGAAGACTTCGACTCCGACGAGGAAGAATAGTATTGAACAGGGGGAGCAGGGGAGACAGGGGGAGAAGAGGAGCAGGGGGAGTGGAAATCATGCGCTCTGACTTCGTAGGGGCTGGGTCTCCCAGCCCGTACTGACACCTGAACCTGACACCCTACTTAACAGGCAAGATGCCTGTTCTACACACCTGACACCTCAAGTTAAGGCATAATAAGAATTAACCCGTATTCTTTTGATCCCCAAAAATAATTAAGGTTTAGAAAAAACAATGATAGTTTCTGAGTCTTCTCAATACCGCATTGATAACTATTCCCATCACGGGGTCACAAGTGATACACATTTGGAAACCCGGTCTCCGAGTAATATTGTCCCGATTGTGATTGAACAATCAGGCATGGGAGAACGAGCGTTTGACCTATATTCCCGTTTGTTGAGAGAACGGATTATTTTTCTGGGAACAGCGATTGATGATGATGTGGCTAATGCCCTCACCGCCCAGATGTTGTTCTTGGAAGCTGAAGATCCAGAAAAAGATATCCAAATTTACATTAACTCTCCAGGGGGTTCGGTGACCGCAGGTATGGCAATTTTTGACACCATGCAGCAAATCCGCCCGGATATCGTCACCATCTGTTATGGATTGGCGGCAAGTATGGGAGCTTTTCTGTTATCGGCGGGAACTCCGGGGAAACGGATGTCTTTACCCAGTTCTCGGATTATGATTCATCAACCTCTAGGGGGAGCACAAGGACAAGCGGTAGACATCGAAATTCAAGCCAAAGAGATTCTCTATCATAAGCGAGTTCTCAATGAGTTACTAGCTCAACATACGGGTCAACCGATGGAACGAATTCAGGAAGATACCGAACGGGACTTTTATATGTCTGCCGAAGATGCCAAAGAATATGGTCTAATAGATCAGGTGATCTCCAGCACCCAAAGTCTTCCGATTCCCGGAGAGTCTGTTCCCGCAACCTAAGATGAGGCAACTATGTCTAAGTACGACTCCCATCTAAAATGTTCTTTCTGTGGTAAATCCCAGGAGCAAGTTCGCAAGTTAATTGCAGGGCCAGGAGTCTATATCTGCGATGAATGTGTGGAGCTATGCAATGAGATTTTAGATGAGGAGTTATTTGACGGCAATTCAGTACCGCCTGCGACTCCACCCAATCGCCCACAATCGGCTCCGCCACCCCAACGACGTCAACGAACTGGACGAGTAGCACCGAATCAAATTCCAAAACCGAGAGAAATTAAATCTTATTTAGACTTGCACGTCATTGGTCAAAATGATGCAAAAAAAGTTCTCTCGGTTGCTGTTTATAACCATTACAAACGCTTGGGGTTTGTGCAAACTAAAACCCCAGGACGTCCTACAGAGGATAATGTTGAGTTACAAAAATCTAATATTCTGTTAATTGGCCCTACCGGATGTGGTAAAACTTTATTGGCCGAAACCTTAGCTAAAATGCTGGATGTGCCTTTTGCGGTCGCCGATGCCACCACTCTAACGGAAGCGGGCTATGTCGGGGAAGATGTGGAAAATATTCTGTTGCGGTTGTTACAAGTTGCCGATTTTGATGTAGAAGAAGCGCAACGAGGCATTGTTTATATTGACGAAATTGATAAAATTGCCCGCAAGAGTGAAAATCCTTCCATTACACGGGATGTATCCGGGGAAGGAGTCCAACAAGCTTTATTGAAAATGTTAGAGGGTACTATTGCCAATGTCCCCCCCCAAGGAGGACGCAAGCACCCCTATCAAGATTGTATTCAAATTGATACCAGTAATATCCTGTTTATCTGCGGTGGGGCCTTTGTGGGGTTAGATAAACTGGTGGATCAAAGAACAGGTAAAAAGTCGATGGGGTTTGTCCAACCCGGCGAAGGTCAAGCGAAAGATAAACGCACTATTGATGCCCTCAAACGCATGGAACCGGATGATTTAGTCAAATTTGGGTTAATTCCTGAATTGATTGGTCGCATCCCGATGGTAGCCGTCTTAGAACCATTAGATGAAGCGGCATTGGTGGCAATTTTAACGGAACCTCGCAGTGCTTTAGTTAAACAATATCAAAAATTACTGCGGATGGATAATGTGCAGTTAGAATTTGATGAAGATGCCTTAACTGCGATCGCTCAAGAGGCTTATCGTCGCAAAACTGGAGCGCGAGCGTTACGGGGAATTGTGGAAGAATTAATGTTAGATGTGATGTATGAAATTCCTTCCCGAAAAGATCTAAAACGCTGTCGAGTTACACGGGAAATGGTGGAAAAACGATCGACCGCAGAGTTATTATTACATCCTTCTTCTCTACCGAAACCTGAATCCGCTTAATCAGTTATCAGTTATCCGTTATCAGTTTAAAAGTTAATTGTGAATTGTTAATAGTAAATACACTATTTTAACATCATAAAATCCTGGGGTAAAATCGATGATTCTGACTTAAGTATAGGTGTTAAACTCTTAACTGATTACTCCACACATCATTAACGAATTGATCATGGCATTAAACCCATTAAACTCATTGCATCTCAGCATCAAACAAACCCAATTTCAACTGAAAAAATTACTCCCAGTTTTGATCGGCTTATTGACCTTATTAACTGTTTTAGGAATAGGACAGTTTCAAGTTTTAGGACAACAACAAAATACAATTACCATTGATTTTGCGACGCAAAGAACAGGAATTAGTTCGATGAGTGGCTTTTTATATGGGAAAAATGCGACTCAACCTCCTGACAATATGATTAAACCGTTACAGCCTAAATTGTGGCGGACTTCGCAACTGGATTTATATTCGCGAGTCATCGGGTTTGGTGCTGAATTTCAATTAATTTTAAGTGATACCTGGGGTTATGGTAGACCCAGAGGATGGCCCTACGATAATTATACCAAATGGGAAGATCATGTGCGGCAAGTTGCCCGCAGAAATAAAGATAAAGTTATATTATGGGATGTTTGGAATGAACCCGACTTAAGAGATCCGTTTTGGAAAGGGACAAGAGAACAATTTTTTGAAACCTATAAACGAGCTTATCAAGTATTACGTCAAGAATTAGGCCCTAATGTGATGATTGGTGGCCCTAGTTTAGCGAAATATGATCAAAACTTTATCACTGCTTTTTTAAATTATTGCAAAGACAATAATTTAGAAGTTAACTTTTTATCTTGGCATGAATTGAACGATCAAGATATTACTTCTATTGCGGGACGAATTAATAATGCTCGTCGGAGTTTCCAACAAAATCCTAACTACCAAAGTTTAAAAATCCAAAAAATTTATGTTAATGAAATTATTGGCCCCACGGCTCAATATCGACCTGCGGAAATTTTAGGTTATCTTTATTATACGGAATTAGGACGGGCTGATGGTGCGGCAAAAGCTTGTTGGGATCCAGAAAATAAAGGTAGTGGAACTAACAATTGCTTTAATAATAGTTTAGATGGTTTAGTCACACCGGATCAATCGTTACCGAGAGCGGCTTGGTGGGTGTATAAATCCTACGCCGATGGCTTTAATTCCAGGGTGGTAAGTCAGCCGGATAACCCTAAAATTGTGGCGTTAGCGAGTCGTGCTAATGGTGAACAAAAAGCTCAGATTTTATTAGGTTATTTTGAACAGGCGTTTTCTGCACCGACGGCTGGAGTAACGTTAGTGCTGAAAAATTTACAACAATTAAATTTACCCAATACCAGTGGAAACCTAACCTTTAGAATCCAAAGAATTCCTAACTCTGGAGAACAAGTGGTTAAAGAATTGGTTACACTCCGCCAGGATAATATTCCTGTTAACAATCAAGTAGTACGGTTAACCATTCCCAATCTTCAACTTCATGAAGCTTATTTACTATCTATTGGCTAACTGAGGTGTTGAGTTTGCCAAACTTGAGAACTTTTTAGCGGGTAATCAGTCATTAACTGGAGAATCAATTAAAATCAAAGATAACTTATTTCGAGGTTTGTTTATGTTGCTGCGTCATCCAATTTCCTATGCTCTAGTGGGATTATTAGGGTTGTCAATCATTCCTCAGTTCGTTAATTTAAGACCTGTAATGGCTGAATCTTTAGCTCAAGGTTCACCGAATCAACCCGCAATGAATCGGCGTTCAGATCAACTAATGAATTCATTGAACCCTACTCCTGAACAGCAACAGAAACTCCAAGCCATTCGTCAGGAATATCAGGGAAGAATGCAGCAACCGCAACAACAAATGCGTCAGATTCAAAAAGAATTAAATGATTTAATGTCAGGAAATGCTTCAGAAACTCAAATTCGTCAAAAGCATGATCAGTTAATGGCTTTAAAACAAGAAATGGGACTACTTCAGTTTGATATGATGTTGAAAATGCGAGGAGTTTTAACTCCTGAACAACGCAGTCAACTTGCGGATTTAATGCAAGAACGTCGTCAAAATTCTCGTCGCGATCGCTAAGATTTTTAAAGATTAATATCTGTGTTAGCTCCTGTTTTAATTCATCAAGGCTATAGCAATCCTATTTAATTTGTGGTAGGGGTAATTCATGAATGACCCCTACTACGCATTACAGTTAGGACATTTTTGAAGCCTGAAACCCTTTCAATTCTTACTGAGAAGCACGCTCGCGTGTCGAAGTGTTCCCTGTTCGGTGTGATCAATTTATGAATGGGGATAAAACGGCATTCTAGGCGGTGCTGTTTTCCACATTAAATCGATTTCTTCTGGCGTTAATTGATAAGCTTGATTGACTAAATCTGATAACCGTTTTTCTAAGGTTAAAGCTTCTTGTTTGCGAGTTTGAATGGCGGGTACATATTCTTGATAAGCTTCTCGGATTGATTTTAATCCTTTGACTCCTAAAGGGTCAGAGGATTTACTTTTGGGTAATTGTTTGAGCACTTCTTCGATTAATTCTTCAAAACTCAGATCAGCAAAGTTTTCTAGTTTTCGGCTAATTTTTTTAACTTTATATTGTATTTGTAGCCACGTTAAAACATCATTGTTAGCAGTTTGATTATCTTTTGTGATTTCAATTAATCGGGTAACAATAGATTCAACTTCTTCACGAATTTGATCGGTGGAATCTGCAATTGGAAAAATTTCCATTAATACGCCAACTGGACTTAAGGCTTCATCTTTCATGTGAGGAAGATATCGCCAATTATGCCACCAAATTAAGGGAGAATTAAGAATTGCTAAAATATATAAATTAGGTTCACTAAAAATAAAACATTTATTATTGGTATAATAATTACAATCATCATAACAAAAAGCAGAATGAAACTGAATTTCTTGATAAATTAGTTTGGGTTTTTCAAAAAGTTCATAAAAAGAAGGTGAAGCTTGTAATTGCCACCATAACTGTTTACCTGCTCTTGCTTCCAACTTTTGACGATAATTTGATAAATAATCTAAAATGGCAGGATAGTATTCAATTTCAAAATCTTGGTGAGCAAAAATCATCCATAAATTTTGCCATTCAGGACTCCACCGTTTAATATCTTGACCTCGCAGTAAAGGTTTAATAATTTCGGCAGATTTAGAGTCAGCTTGAACAATTTTATTTTTAGTTTCATCATCAATTAAAAATGCTTCATTTAACCCGGTTTTAATCCCA
>NZ_JBJUDF010000157.1:0-5458 GCF_046067725.1 Planktothrix sp. | reverse complement strand
TTTTGTCAAGCCATTGATTTGGGTCACTCCCAAAACTCGTGCATCGTCAGATTGAAATTTTGTCAGAAAATCCATGTATTTCACCACAGCATCAGGGTTTCAGCCTTGATTTTGACCGATAGACAGAATAACCCCTTGGGTTGTGTTTTTTATAGTCTACCAGAACCCCCATAAACTCGTCAACTTTTTGAAAGCTATTCTCAATAAAATATCCAGATTTCCTGACAAACTTTTAAAAAATAAAACAATCTGTGGACTTTAATTAGAAAAAGTAAACATTTATCCCTTCTCCCTGATTGAACTCAGATGAAGTCAAAATTTCAGAGAGATTAGCAAACTCAGCAAAAAACCCTGTTTTTGTAACCTTTTGTAACTTTTAGTAAAAAACTCAACTAAAGGCTAAAAACAAAGTAGATAATTATACTTAAAAGCTCAAAAAAACTGTTTCAAGATTGAGGTACTATTACTATAGATCAGGTTGATTTTGGAGAGTACCACTTCTATCACTCTCTATTTTGAGGGTTGGTCTCAGTCCAGAATTTGAAACAACTCAAGCCAAACTTTTTTCAGGTAATTTTATCTTATTGAATCAAGTCAAATTGCTCAGCAAAAAAATTTATCTAACTGAAATACCTCAGTCATTGTTCACGAAAATTAGCATCATTGTCATTGCTATTGAATCATTTTTTTGATTAATCATGAATACAGGAATTAACTTATGACATCAAGTTTTACTGAAGATACCAGTATTTCCCTTCCGGGTACTGCTTATGGTTCCGTAGCCTGGGCAGACTATAACAGTGATGGTACATCTGACTTGATCCTGGCGGGTTCCGATAGTTCATACAACCCCATCACCAAACTGTACAAAAACACAGGCAATGGTTTCACTGAAGATACCAGTATTTCCCTCCCTAGTATTTCCTCTGGTTCCGTAGCCTGGGCAGACTATAACAGTGATGGTAAACCTGACTTGTTTCTGGGGGGTAGAGATAGTTCATCCAAGCGCATCACGAAACTGTACAAAAACACAGGCAGTGGTTTCATTGAAGATGCCAGTATTTCCCTTTCTGGTGTTTCTGGACACTGGGTAGCCTCGGCAGACTACAACAGTGATGGCAAACTTGACTTGCTCGTGACAGGTTCCGATAGTTCATACAACCCCATCACCAAACTGTACAAAAACACAGGCAATGGTTTGATTGAAGATACCAGTATTTCCTTTCCTGGTATTTCTGGACACTGGGTAGCCTGGGCAGACTACAACAGTGACGGTAAACCTGACTTGCTCCTAAAGGGTTTCGATAGTTCAAACAACGCCATCACGAAACTGTATAAAAACACAGGCAGTAGTTTCATTGAAGATACCAGTATTTCCTTTCCTGGTATTGCATGGAGTTCAGTAGCCTGGGTGGACTACAACAGTGATGGTAAACCTGACTTGCTCGTGGGGGGGGGTTTCGATAGTTCATACAACCCAATCACCAAACTGTACAAAAACACAGGCAATGGTTTGATTGAAGATACCAGTATTTCCTTTCCTGGTATTTCTGGACACTGGGTAGCCTCGGCAGACTATAACAGTGATGGTAAACCTGACTTGCTCCTGACGGGTTCCGATAGTTCATACAACCCCATCACAAAACTGTATAAAAACACAGGTAGTGGTTTCATTGAAGATACCAGTATTTCTTTTCCTGATATTTCATGGGACTCGGTAGCCTGGGTGGACTACAACAATGACGGCAAACTTGACTTGCTCCTGAAAGGTTGGGATAGTTTAGAAAGTTACATTACCAAACTCTACAAAAACACCACCACCAATTCAGACACCACCTCACCCATAGCCAGCAGTTTTACTCCCAGTCATAATTCAAACGTTGTTGCCGTTGATGCTAACTTAGTCATCAACTTCAGTGAAGCCATAAAAAAAGGCATCGGTAATATTGTGATTAAAAAACTCTCTGATAACTCGGTGGTAGAAATCTTAGATGTAACTGCAACTGATGTCATACTCAATGGGAGTCAACTCACCATTAACCCAACTCAGGATTTAGAGCCAGATACAGATTACTCTGTGGAAATTGCTAAGGGTGCTATTGAGGATAAGGCAGGAAACCCGTTCATCGGTATGACTGGAAATAGCAATTGGCAGTTTAAAACAGCATCTCTCGATACTACCCCACCAGTAGATATTTCTTTTACCCCTAGTGATAATGCCATAGCAGTTGCCGTTGGTGCGAACCTCGTCGTTAACTTCAACGAAGGCATTCAAAAAGGTGTCGGCAATATAGTCATTAAGAAACTCTCCGATAATTCGGTGGTAGAAACCCTAGATGTAACGGCTAGTGAGATCACAGCCAGTGGGGGTCAACTTACCATTAACCCAACTCAGGATTTAGAACCCGGCACAAATTACTATGTGGAAATCGATACGGGTGCGATTACAGACTTAGCGAAGAACAATTATTCTGGAATTAACGGAAATAGCACTTGGAATTTTCAAACCAATTCTTTTCTCGAAGATACCAGTGTTTCCCTTCCTGGCGTTACTGGTGGTTCGGTAGCCTGGGCTGACTATACCGGAGACGGCAAACCTGACTTGTTGTTGACGGGTTGGGATAATTCAAACAACCGCATCACCAAACTGTACAAAAACACAGGCAATGATTTGATTGAAGATACCAGTATTTCCCTTCCTGATGTTGCTGGTGGTTCAGTCGGTTGGGCAGACTACAACAGTGACGGTAAACTTGACTTGCTCCTGACGGGTCAAGTTGATTTCTTCAAACACAGCACGAAATTGTACAAAAACATAGGCACTGGTTTTATTGAAGATACCAGTATTTCCCTTCCTGATGTTGCTGGTGGTTCAGTAGGCTGGGCTGACTACAACAGTGACGGTAAACCTGACTTGTTGTTGACGGGTTCCGATAGTTCAAACAACACCATCACGAAACTGTACAAAAACGCCACCCCATCTTCAGATAATACCTCACCGGAACCGACACCGACACCAACTCCAACTCCTCAACCCACACCAGTTCCGACATCGATTTTTAATGATATTGATAGCACGTCTGAACTTGAGAATGCCATCGCCGAAGCTAACAATAATGGTCAGGTGGATATCATTAATATTACCGGAGACATTTCCGCTCATGATCTAATGATTGAAGAAGATGTAGGACTAACAATTAACGGCAATAACTATAGCATCAGTGGCAATTCATCGGGTCGGATTTTCTTTGTTAAAAGTGGAAATATTACCTTCAACAATCTCACCTTTACTCAAGGTAAATCCCAAGGCGGAGAGGGAAGTTGGGGTTATGGAGGGGGAGCCGGAATGGGAGGTGCGTTATTTGTTTATGAGGGCAATATTGCTATCAACAATAGTACCTTCAGTAACAATAGTGCTCAAGGTGGGAATAGTGGTAATGGCTCAACGGCTACTGCGGGGGGTGGCACAATTCCTAATAGTTCTTCTTCACGCGCACCAGATGGTGCAAATGGTATCGATGGAACTCAAGGAGAAGACCCGGAACAAAATGGAACCCCTGGAACCCATGGAAGTAAGGGCAGTAAGGGGAATTCCCTGAATATAGATGGCGGTCATGGAGGTTCGGGAGGTAATGGCGGTAACGGGGGTTATGACAGTTATGAAGGTAATGCAGACCCTACTTATGGCGGTAACGGAGGGGATGGAGGCAATGGCGGTAACGGGGGTAATGGTTTTTGGGGAGGTGATGGGGGTCAAGGAGGACAGGGAGGTTATGGTGGCACCGGAGGTCAAAGAGATTACATCTGGTTTGAGGGTCAAGGGGTTGTGAGTGCAGGGGATGGAGGGAATGGAGGTGCTGGCGGTGATGGAGGGAATGGAGGCTTTGGCGGTGGAGGCGGTTCCGGTGGAAACGGAGGAAACCCAGGAGCACCTGGTGATAAAAACAAGGGCATGGAGGGCATTGGAGGCGTTTCTGGTCAAGGCGGGGATGGAGGTTGGGGTGGATTTGGGGGAGGTGGAGGTCGTGGTGGTGGTGGCGGTTCAGGTTTCGGCTTACAAGGTTGGGGTGCAGATGGTGGACAGGGAGGCTGGGGTGGATTTGGGGGAGGTGGAGGTTTAGGAGGGGAACAAGGGGTAGATTATAATTTTGGTGGGAGATTCACCTCAGTAGCTGCTAGAGGTTTGGGAGGCTTTGGTGGTGGAGATGCCTCTAATCCAGCAAACTATCCTTTCTATGCAGGGGGTGGTGGTGCCGGAATGGGGGGTGGAATTTTTATGCGTAGTGGTTCCCTCAATCTCTACAACGTTGCGTTTAATCATAATTCTGCTACTGGCGGGACAAGTTATCAAAGCGGGAAAGGGTTAGGTGGAGCTATCTTTGCAATGGAGTCCACAACTAACTCCAACGGCAATAATCAAGGAATGCCTACAACCCTCCCAACAGTTACGGTTTCTGGGACTGTTAGCTTTTCTGAAAATGTCGCAATTGATTCCGATGGGACTCTTGCTCAGGCAAATGGCATCGGCAATCATCAAAATAACCATGATGTTTTCGGCACAATCACAACCCTATCCCCTGAACCCACTCCAGAACCTACACCGACGCCAACTCCGACTCCAGCACCCACACCAACTCCAGCACCCACACCCACACCGGAACCCACACCGGAACCCACACAGGTTCCAACACCGACACCAACACCTAACCCTGTAGAGAACACCTTTACTGTCACCGATACTGAAGAATTTCTGGCTACATCGGTTAATGATGAAATTCAAGGGAACGAAGCCAATAACACCTTATTTGGATTAACAGGTGACGATAATCTTTATAGTAAAGGTGGCGATGACTTGCTATTTGGCAACCGTGGCAATGACTATATTGATGTTAGCATCGATAATGATTCTCTCTATGGGGGCCAGAACTCCGATACTCTCATCGGAGGTCAAGGGAATGATCTTGTGAATGGTGACAAAGGAAATGATCTCCTCATGGGTGTTGATTTGAGTTCAACAACCCCAGGTTTGGGTGAAATCGATACCCTGATTGGAGGTGAAGGATTTGATACTTTTGTCTTAGATACCACTCAAGTTTATGATGATGATGGCGATTTAACGGCTTTAGGTCTGGGAGACTTTGCTTTAATTGCTGATTTCAACACTGCAGAAGATCTCATTCAATTACAGGGAACTCCAACTGACTATCTGTTAGAAACTTCTCCGGCAGGAGTCCCCACTGGAACAGCGATTTTCCGTACCGCAGAAGAACAGAAGGAATTAATTGCCATTATTCAAGGGACACCGCCAGAAACTTTAGAGAGCGACAATTTCCTCTTTGTCTAATTAAATTGCCGAATTTAAAAACCAAAAACCCCCTCCGATTTACCACTGGAAGGGGGTTTTTGAGTATTAACCTGGCACCGAGCTATTTTTCCAGGCGGCTACCCGCCAAGTATC
>NZ_JBJUDF010000156.1:0-12139 GCF_046067725.1 Planktothrix sp. | reverse complement strand
CGCTGGTCAGATCGTGCAAGAATTAACAAAAAAATGTATTCCACGACCTAGAAGAAGGAGTAGTTATTATAGTAGCGATGACTATTATAGCTATGGTGACTCCTATGATAGTAGTTATTCCTCTGACTCTGATAATAGTTGTTCTTGGGGAGATTCTGGAGATTCTGGAGATAGCTGTTCTAGTGGCGATTAGTCTATTAACTTTTTCTTTCGCATTATATGAAATCCCATTATGAACGCTAAAGATGATCCCCCCAACTCCCCTTTTTAAGGGGGGAGATCTGTAGCAAACATTTAAAAATTTCATATTAGATAACCCGCAACTCCATTTTTAAGAACTTCAAAGTCCCCCTTTTTAAGGGGGATTTAGGGGTATCTAATATTAGGCTAAAAGCAGGAGTTTTCAGCTTAAATTAACATCTATGCCCTGGACTTTCCCCTACATATTAATGTAATCTCAGACAATTTTTACAACGGATTTAGACTGGCTATATATTACTTACTTATTTGTTTCAATCCATTGTTCAATTTCATCCAACATTTGATAGTCTTCTCTTTGTCCTTGAATACTCCCTAAATAGATATTTTTTTTAGAGACAAGTGCGAGATAGACTAACAATGATCGGCCATATTCATCCGATAAATTTTTAACCTTGAAGCTCAAGAAATTATCAATACTTTCTGTAATTTTTTGTTTCCTAATTCGACTTTCTTGAAGCACTTCAATTTGATGAGTTTTGAAATTGAAAGTACATAATGAACAGTAGAATTTACAAAAAATTATAAAAAATATAGAAGCAAAACAACCGACGAATAACACCAGGGTAAAGAGAGAAGATGAATTGCCATCAACAATATCAGAAATCCAGATCGGGACTAACAACATTAACCCTCCTAAAACCAATACAGTTACCATAACTATGAAAACAACCGAAGGGTTAAATTGTTCACCAACTTTAAAGGTAATTTGATCAGCGTTTTTTTCCAAAATTTTGACCTGAGACATCCTATAAATTTTTACACCTCTTATTTTAAGGGATAAAGCCCTGAAGGGCTTACTACAGGTTTACCAAATTAAGGTTAAATCTAATAAGAATCCGGGTAAAATATCTTCTCCTGATAAGGTTGTGGGGTTTTCTAATATTTCGACTTCTTGTTGAGGGCGATAAATTTCAACTCCTTTATGTTTCGGATCAATTAACCATCCTAATAAGGAGTGGCATTAGCCACCCCCTCTCAGATTATCAATTCATTAAGGAATTAGTAATCGAAATCGCCACCCATACCAGCACCAGCACCAGCAGCCGCGTTATCTTTGGGTTCGGGTTTGTCAACAACAATACACTCAGTTGTTAACACCATTCCAGCGATCGAAGCGGCGTTTTGCAGAGCCGAACGGGTGACTTTCGCCGGGTCAACAATACCCGCTTCAAACATATCCACGAATTCGTTAGAAGAGGCATTGTAACCGACGTTGAAGTCTTTTTCTTTGACTCGTTCAGCCACAACCGCACCGTTAACGCCAGCGTTTTCAGCGATCCGTTTCAGAGGAGCAGACAACGCACGGGACACGATCAACGCTCCGGTTAAAGCTTCGTGGGTGAGGTTGGCATTTGCCCACTCTTCTAACTGAGGAGCTAAGTGAGCCAAAGTTGTACCACCACCGGGGACGATTCCTTCTTCAACTGCTGCTTTCGTGGCGTTAATGGCATCTTCCAGACGCAGTTTGCGGTCTTTCATTTCGGTTTCGGTAGCCGCACCGACTTTGATCACCGCAACACCACCCGCTAATTTAGCCAAGCGTTCTTGGAGTTTTTCACGGTCGTAGGAAGATTCGGTTTCTTCCATTTGACGGCGAATTTGCTCACAACGGGCTTTAACAGAGGATTCATTGCCTTCTGCAACGATAGTGGTATTATCTTTGGTCAGAGTGACGCGACGAGCTTTACCCAGCATATCCAGCTTGGCGTTTTCCAGTTTCAGACCCGCATCTTCGGTAATCAGTTGACCACCTGTTAACACGGCGATGTCTTCTAACATGGCTTTGCGGCGATCGCCAAACCCAGGGGCTTTAACCGCAGCAACATTCAGAACACCGCGCAGACGGTTGACAACCAGAGTCGCTAAGGCTTCTTTTTCAATATCTTCAGCGATAATCACCAAAGGACGGCCAGAACGAGCCACTTGCTCCAGAACGGGTACTAAGTCTTGAACTAAGGTGATTTTTTTATCAGTAATTAACAGATAGGGTTCTTCCAGAACCGCTTCCATCCGTTCGGTATCGGTGGCAAAGTAGGGGGAAATATAGCCTTTATCAAAGCGCATCCCTTCGGTTATTTCTAACTCGGTAGTCATGGATTTTCCTTCTTCTAAGGAAATCACCCCTTCTTTACCGACTTTATCCATCGCTGAAGCAATCATTTTACCGACTTCTTCATCGTTTCCGGCAGAGATGGAACCGACTTGAGCGATCGCTTTGGAATCTTCCACTTGGCGAGCGTGTTCGGCAATTTTATCGACTAAGAAATTTGTTGCTTTGTCAATCCCGCGTTTGAGTTCGATGGGGTTGGCGCCAGCAGCCACGTTGCGCAGACCTTCTTTAACCATCGCATGAGCCAGAACCGTTGCAGTGGTGGTTCCATCCCCAGCAGCATCGTTGGTTTTGGAAGCGGCTTGACGAATCAAGGCAACGCCAGTATTCTCAATGTTATCTTCTAGTTCAATTTCTTTAGCAATGGTGACGCCATCATTCACGATTTGAGGCGCACCAAATTTTTTTTCTAATACAACGTTACGACCTTTGGGGCCAAGAGTCACAGCAACGGACTCCGCCAGGATGTCCATACCGCGTTCTAATGCACGACGAGCGTTTTCGTTGTAAATGATACGTTTAGCCATAGGGATTATGTTTTGAGTTGAGGTTGACAGTACAAACGAATTTTACGAGATGGGTTGAAAACCCTATTGATCGGATGACAACGCTGTGGTGTACGATCTAAAGGGTTGAAATCGTTAATTAGCTGACGATTGCTAAGATGTCTTTTTCAGCTAACAAAACGAATTCATCGCCACCGAGTTTGATATCAGTGCCTGCATATTTGGAGTAGAGCACTTTGTCACCGACTTTGACTTCTAATTCGGAGCGAGAACCATCGTCATTGCGTTTGCCAGGGCCAACTGCCACGACTTCGCCTACTTGGGGTTTTTCTTTGGCGGTGTCAGGAAGTAAAATTCCGCCTGCGGTTTTTTCTTCAGATGCACTCACTTTAACGAAAACGCGCTCACCTAAAGGTTTAACGGTTGATACGCTTAAAGATACAGCAGCCATTCATTAGCCTCCACTTCACAGCAATTATTCTTAGGGGAGAGGGTTGCCACTTCCTTTGAGGAATTTTAATTAGCACTCTCAACTCCTGAGTGCTAATTTAGCGAAAACACCCTCCCCATTGCAACAGCCTAATTTGTACGGGTTTCCGAACAGAGTTGGGGGAGCAGGGGGGCGGGGGGAGCAGGGGGAGTTGGCGGAGAAGGGGAGCGGGGAGGAGTGATGGGGTAGGCTTCAGGTACATCTAACGACTGATAACTGATCACTGTCAACACCTGCTACGATAGAGCTTTAAGCTTTTTCAGTAAATTTGCGTAAGTGTATGTCATCTGTATCTGAGTCGGCGAGCAATACTGCTTCTGAGTCGAGTTTTGGGGTTGAACATCTAGCTAAGGCTGTCCACACTTTAGGATTAGATAAAATTCAGCGCCATATTTTGATTTGTGCGGATCAAACTAAACCGTTGTGTTGTTCTAAGCAAGAAAGTTTAGAAGCGTGGAACTATTTGAAAAAACGATTAACTGAGTTAAAACTGGATCAGCCGACGGAAATACAACCGGGTTGTACCTTTAGAACCAAAGCCAATTGTCTGCGGGTTTGTACTCATGGCCCTATTTTAGTGGTTTATCCTGATGGAGTTTGGTATCATTCTGCAACCCCAAGTGTGATTGAACGAATTCTTCAAGAACATATTTTGGGTTCGCAAGTGGTGGAAGAATATGTATTTCTCACCCATCCTCTAACCCATGACTTTTCGGTTGTCCAAGAGGAGGTTAAAGATTCTAAATCGGTTTAACCTACCAATCTTGATGATACTTAAGCATTTGTAACTTAGGGAGAGTGCCTTTCAGCTATAATAGATATTGAATAATTTCTTACTAAAATGTCGTCAACTTTCCTATCTATCTATATTTCCATAAAGCTGTTTGATCAGCAGCTAAATCAGGAGACAACTGACTTCAAGGAAATGTCTTCCTAATCTCAGGGGTAAATACAGTTTCCAAAAATCTAACTAATTCTGCTCAATCTTATTCATTTTGATAGCTAAATGTCAATCATGAGTAATTTGGGCTAGGGTATTTTCCAGAAAGCTCTGTTCACAGTATAATCATAACATGAAGCTAGTTGAACGTCATTTCATCACAAAAAACCATCCTCTTTGGTCAGAAATTGATCACAGGGCTTTTGTGTCAAAAAAATTGTTTAACCTAGCTAATTATCATTATTGTCAACACTTTTTTCAACACCACCAGAAATTAAACTTTAACCCACTTGACCACCTGCTCTCACAAAATGTGGAGTACAAAGCCTTACCCACAAAAGTCAGCACCCTGCTCTAAAGAGACGGGGCTTCATGCCTCTAACTTTAGTGAGTTGACCAGCCTAAGTCTTAACTGACTAAGTTTTCTGAATCAGAATACCTACAAATACGACGCTAGTTTGTAGCTTTATTGTTAACAATTAAACAGTTGGACAAGGGGGAAGACAGTGTTGTTAACCTAACAACTTCAGAAAACATTGGTGTTCGTGTAGCCTGTGCGAAGCACTCAGCGAACATTACCCTAGAAATAGGAGTGATTTCATGTCTAATGACGTCTTTGTTATTGACACCAATAAACAATATCAAAACCCAGTACATCCAGCCCAAGCTCGATTGTTATTGAGTCAAGGTCAAGCTGCTGTTGATCGCCGTTATCTGTTTACTATTATCTTAAAGGAGCCAAAACCCGAATCAAAAATAGCAAGAGGATTGTATAAAACAGCGCAGGGTCAATTATTAAATGCCGATTTCAATGGGTCATTAAACATCATTAAAAAAGTAATTCCTGATGTCTTAGACCAAGGAATAAAGGGTAAGCCGTTGAACCCTGAAGTGGTTGAACCACTACGAATGACTAGACTTTCAGCCTTTGAGTAGGTTTGAGCAAGTTTCGTTGAGCGGTTAATCGCATATACAACAGTCAAGGTTTTTGAGTGCCAAGATGAATTAAAAGCAGTTCATTCCGCTCGTTTTTTCAATCTCAAAAATTGACCTTGGTGTTACAGGACTGTAATCGGAACCTATTTAATATGAAGGACAGTAACGGAGAGCAAAAACGGTTGATGCTAGTGGATGATGACCCCAACCTGGTTTTATTGGTCAGGGATTATTTGGAATTTCGGGGATATGATGTCATCACCGCCGAGAATGGTAGAGTTGCCTTAGAAATTCTGGAACAGGAACTTCCTGATCTGATGATTTGCGATATTATGATGCCAGAAATGGATGGCTATACTCTGGTCAAGCAAATTAGGGAAGATCCCCGGACTGGATCGATTCCTGTGCTATTTTTATCGGCTAAGGGTCAAAGCCAAGATAAAGTTAAAGGTTTAAATACCGGAGCCGATGTCTATATTGTTAAACCGTTTGAACCTGAAGAATTAGTCGCTCAAGTGGAATCTTCTCTGCGACAAGCATCCCGTTTAAATCAGCATCCAGATCCCAATCTTGATCATGGCCCTAAACTGCGGGTGCGTCGAAATGTAGAACTTACCCCAACCGAATTAAGGGTTGTCCAATTAGTGGCTCAAGGTTTAGCGAATCGGGATATTGCTCGGATTATGAAAGTCAGTCAACGCACCATCGAAAGTCACGTCAGCAATATGTTAGGCAAAACTGGCCTTCATAATCGTACCGAACTGGCTCGCTGGGCACTAGAAACTAAAAAGGTCTAAACCCTGAAAATTCAGATGACAAGGCTTCCAACAGAAGAGAACAAAGCTTGAATCCCCCTTCGACCTGAAACCCAAAAAAAGCATCTAGCAGAACCATGAGGCAGTTAGAACTCATCCTAGCACGGGATTAATTTAATGAGGAGCAACTCAAATTAGAGGGACTGTTCCTTTACCCGCTATACTAGAAAGGTTATAGAGCATTTCTATATTGTAGATCAGTAAAAAACCCAATTCTTAACTGTTGCCATCCTCCTAGATGCAGGATTAACACTAAAGAAACAGGGTTAAACCTTAGTTCCATTCAGGGTGAACAGTTTTCTGTAACACTGAAGATTCCGAAAGACTAGCCAATAAACGTTCCCATTGTTTTTGGGTTTCTGAGTGATGGGTCAAGAGGATGATTAATCTCAGCTTCATGATTAACACCAGAAATCAAGGGAAGTTTTCTCTAAATCTATGACTTTGAGTATGAAAAAATGGCTCAAATAGTTAAATAATTAGGAGCTAATCCTATTAATACCCAATTAGTTAATAGAGGCTTATCTTTCTGCTGTTAACGGTCACTTTATACTGCATCTATGCGGTAGGATCAAATTATATCTTAACATCTATCTAATGAAAGATTCATGAACAGACAACAGCAGTTATCCGTCCAGAGAGTTTCTTTGATTAAAGATGGTAAGATAGAATATTTAGATTAAATTCTTTACTACAAATATTAGGTCTTAAGTTTCTATGCCTAACGTAAAAAACCGTCTTTCTATTTTTGTGGACGGTAACAATATGTTCTATGCTCAACAAAAAAATGGTTGGTTTTTTGATCCCCGAAGGGTTTTGACCTATTTCAAAACAGAACAAGCGGAGATTACCTTAGTCAATGCTTTTTGGTATACAGGACTCAAAGACCCCCAAGATCAACGAGGCTTCCGAGATGCGTTAATCAGTCTAGGTTATACGGTGCGCACTAAAATTTTAAAAGAATATTATGATGATAGTTCCGGTCGCTATTCCCAAAAAGCTAATTTAGATATTGAAATTGTTGTTGATATGTTTAATACTGTAGACCAATATGATCGGGTTGTCCTCTTTAGTGGAGATGGAGACTTTGAACGGGCAATTGAACTGTTACGATCTAAAAATACTCATATTACCGTTGTTTCTACGGAAGGAATGATTGCCCGAGAACTCCGTAATGCTACGGATCGATATATCGATTTGAACGATATTCGAGACCAAATAGAAAAAACAGATTATTAAAATTAGCTTTTAAAAGCGTAAAACCCATGATTCTGAAAATCCATCCTCCCTCCGCTATCCGCGCTACTGATATGCTGTCTTCCCCCCAGGGAAGCACGATAGACAATTAATTAAACCAAGATGAAATCTTCTAAACCGTTAAACCTGCTCGGTACAACGGTCAACCTTTAACCCCAAACAATCAGGATTTTCAATCATGAAATTTCAACCGAACCCCGACCGAATTATTATTTTTGATACCACTTTGCGGGATGGCGAACAATGTCCCGGTGCCACCCTCAATGTCGATGAAAAACTCGTCATTGCTCGACAATTGGCGCGTTTAGGCGTGGATGTGATTGAGGCGGGCTTTGCCATCGCTAGTCCGGGGGATTTTGAAGCGGTTTCCCGCATTGCAGAAGCTGTGGGAACAGAAGATGGCCCGGTGATTTGTAGTTTAGCCAGAGCCGTGAAAGCCGATATTGAAGCCGCAGCGAAAGCCGTTTCCCCGGCGGTTCATCGGCGAATTCATACCTTTATTGCCACTTCGGATATTCATTTGGAATATAAACTCAAAAAAACCCGGTCTGAGGTGTTGGACATTACCTCGGAAATGGTCGCCTATGCCAAATCCTTTGTGGATGATATTGAATTTTCTCCCGAAGATGCGGGACGGTCAGACCCGGAATTTCTCTATCAAGTCTTAGAACGAGCGATCGCCGCTGGCGCCACAACGGTTAATATTCCTGATACCGTCGGTTATACCACTCCAGCCGAATTTGGGGCAATTATTAAAGGCATTAAAGAAAATGTCCCGAATATCGACCAAGCGATTATTTCCGTTCATGGTCATAACGATTTGGGTTTAGCCGTTGCTAATTTCTTAGAAGCGGTGAAAAATGGGGCGCGTCAGTTGGAATGTACCATTAATGGTATTGGAGAACGGGCCGGAAACGCAGCGTTAGAAGAATTGGTGATGGGGTTGCACGTTCGGCGTCAATATTTTAATCCCTTCTTGGGTCGTCCCCCAGAGTCGGAAACCCCCTTAACGAATATTGACACTCGCCAAATCTATAAAACCTCTCGCTTGGTTTCCAACTTGACGGGAATGTTAGTCCAACCGAATAAAGCCATTGTCGGGGCGAATGCTTTTGCCCATGAGTCGGGAATTCACCAAGATGGGATTTTAAAGCATAAACGCACCTATGAAATTATGGATGCTCAATCCATTGGCTTGAATGACAACCAAATTGTTTTAGGGAAACATTCTGGCCGTCATGCGTTCCAAAGTCGGATGCGGGAGTTGGGATTTGAGTTAAGCGAAGATGAAGTGAATAAAGCGTTTGTCCGCTTTAAAGAATTGGCGGATAAGAAAAAAGAAATCACCGATTGGGATTTAGAAGCGATTGTGAATGATGAAATTCAACAGGCGCCTGAATTATTCCATTTGGAATTTGTACAGGTGTCCTGTGGAAATCAAGCCCGTCCGACTGCAACGGTAACGGTTCGCACCCCCGACGGTCAAGAATTAACCGATGCCGCCATTGGCACTGGCCCGGTGGATGCGGTGTATCGGGCGATTAACCGAGTTACGAACGTTTCTAATGAGTTAATTGAGTTCTCGGTACAGTCAGTCACGGCGGGAATTGATGCCATTGGTGAAGTTACCATTCGCTTACGCCATGAAGGTCGAGTGTTTTCCGGTCATGCGGCGAATACTGATATTATTGTGGCTTCAGCAACTGCTTATTTGAACGCCCTCAACCGTTTGTATGCGTCTATGCAGCCCCGAATTAATCCTCAATCCGTAGAACAGGCATCTTGCTTATAATTAATTTTGCCTGAATTGAAACCTGTTGGCGGTTGACACCTTGCTGTTAACTGTCAACAGCCAATGATTAACCGTTAACTCAGATGAATCCAGAACCTTCGGAACAAGAGAAACAAATTAAACAGGAAATGCTGTTACAATATGAAGCTGCAACGATGAAAACGAAAAAAGTTTTTATTGTGATTATGGCGAGTTTAAGTTTGGTATTAGCGGGGTTGGGCTTCTGGATTTATCAGACTGCTCTAACATCACATTCAAATCAAGGGATAGAAAACAGTAATCAGTAATGATTAAAAGTGCTGAAATTCTTAATCATTGTTGATTGCATTTTTGAATCACTTCTCAATCAAAAGAAATAGCAATGAAACGGGGTTGTTCCTGTAATCAGATCAGTAATGCTGCTTAACTTCGGTATTCCCTGTGAGCAAGTTCTGACATAACCCCTGGGTTTGCTTATCAATTCAATTAAAAATTTAAACCGATTGGAAATTTATCAATGCTACACTAAAAAGTAAAGTATATAACAGGTAAAGTAAGGACTAACCATGTTATCTCAACCGATATTTGATGATCGTGCACTCAATAATTCTTTGTACCAAGCATTGATTGAACGTTTCTGTGATACCCTACCTTCCTCAATCCAATCTCAACTCTCAGAATGCAGTTTTGGTTTTGCTCCCAGTCCTACCGGAGTCAAAACCTTTTTTATTGTCAGTCCTTCTCTGGATATAGCTGAACCGTTACTCTCAGATATTGATCAGATCGTTGAACGAGTGCAAACCTTGATGATTGGAGTTGGACAGGTTGCTTTGTGTATACAACCTCAAAACAACTCTGTCGAAACTCCTTATTCATCCCACCTTTGTCATTCGTCCCAAACGCTGCATCCTCAATCTATGATGTGTAAAATTTTCCCGGTTAATGGTGAATATTCCCCATTAGATGATTAGACTGGCAAAAAGCATTTTCCTGAGTACCCAGAGGGAAACGTGCAACCCTTAACTGTTGGTTGGATGGTTTCCGTTATCCTGTGATTCAACCACTTCACGAACTCGATAGATGGGCCGATCCTGAGACTCGTGATAAGTTCGCATTGAGAGTTCAGCTAATAAACCAAAACAAAAGAGTTGAATTCCGGTCAGGGTCATTAATACAGCAAAAATCAGTAACGGACGATCAGCAATTGCTTCCCCTAGAAAAAGCCGGATAAAGCTTAAATAAGCACCCACCGTAATTCCCAACCCAAAGGACAGCATTCCTAACAAACCAAAAACGTGCATGGGTCGAGTCAGGAATTTTTTAATAAAGGAAATGGTTAATAAATCCATCACCACTCGGAAAGTGCGATCTAAACCATATTTACTGCTCCCAAAACGACGAGCATGATGGTTAACCGGGATTTCGGTAATTCTTGCTCCTTCAATAAAGGCTAAAGCGGGTAAAAATCGGTGTAACTCCCCATAGAGTTTCATATCCGCTACTAATTCAGCACGATAGGCTTTGAGAGAACAGCCATAGTCATGCAATTGTACCCCAGTCATTTTACTAATCAGCCAATTAGCAATGCGGGAAGGCAGTAAGCGGGTGATCTTAGCATCTTGTCGATTTTTTCGCCAACCACTAACCACATCATACCCCTTACCCAATTCTGTAAGCAGCAGGGGAATATCTTGTGGGTCATTTTGCAAATCTCCATCTAGGGTAATAATAACCTGACCCTGAGAATACTTAAACCCTGCTGCCATCGCGGCGGTTTGACCATAATTACGTCGGAGAATAATCGCTTTAAGATGGGGATTTTTTGTGGCTTCCTCCTTGAGCAATTCAGTAGAACCATCGCTTGAGCCATCATCCACACAAACCAATTCATAGCTTAGACCTAAAACCGTCATATTGCTATCAATGGCATCAATTAATCGGGGTAAGCTTTCGACTTCATTATAGATCGGAACCACGATAGAGACATCAAACGTTCGGGAACCAAAAACTAAATTCCCATAGTGTTTTTGAGGTTCAGGCGTTTTTAAAATGGGAGCTTGTGAAATATCCATTTTAATCCTCTAAATTGTTAAAAAAAGATAGTTTATTGGGAAATAGGTAGAAAGTAATAGAGATCGATTGATCATTGTCTTGCTTGGGATAAATCACTCAAAAAGCAAAATTAGAATCACTCAGAACTCTACCCTTCCTCCAAAATTGAGATCCTGTGGGAAAGATTAATTGTAGTATCGGAATACAGTAGCTAGGATGTCCTTGGGTTAGTCTGATGATGATTTCTGACTCTAATAAAATAACTGAGGCAAGGAATTATATCAAGTGTTTCTTGAAGATTAAGCTACTCGACTCAATACCTTCATCGGGATCAACATCATATAAGGCAGTAAAGGCATGAGAGTTGGAAATTTTACTCAGGGTTGGGTAATTTTTGAGCAGACACAGCCGGAGTTACCTTAAACACTTGAATGGGTTGAAATTCAAGACTGCTAAAAGTTTTTTGCTGTTCAATTTTAAATGGCTCTCCCGCGACGGTGCTAAACACGCGATTGATCCCCTTGGTTTGTTTACAGAATAGCCAGCAAACCAACCAAAGATTAGACTTTAAAGGTAATGCATTTTCTAACTGTTGTTGAATATAAGCTGGAGTTAATTTTTCCTCAGATCCCGGATGGTTGAGTAAATAAACTTTGTTTTTTTCTGGATAATAGCGAAGGAGAGAAAGTTCAAAAAAAACCGGTGTTGAGTGCATAACCACTAAATCCGTCGGCTGTTGATTTTGGTAAATATATTCGGCTGCTCCCTGCCAATCATTGCGATAAAGTTGAGTATAGTAATCCAAAAGACCACCAGTAATTCCGATCAGATAAGCAAGGGAAATCGCAACAGCTAACCCTTTCTTCCAGTTCCAAATAACAACAAACCCCGCAGAAATTAGAATGAGAAAATAAGGTGCAATTAACATCAGATAGCGGGGAAACCAAATTGAACTTTTATAATAAGATAAAAACAACATTAAACCCGCAGGCAAAAGAGTC
>NZ_JBJUDF010000155.1:0-4520 GCF_046067725.1 Planktothrix sp. | reverse complement strand
TCAACAATGGAAATGGCTATCGATTATTTTTGGGTTATTAGCCTTTGATGAAGTATTTATGATTCATGAAATTTTAATTATTCCTGATATTGCAGATGCGTTAAGATTACCTGCTTTTTTACATTCGATGTGGGTGATTCCGGGGACAATTTTAGTTGTTATTTTCCTGCGAAAATATTGGAATTTTTGGTTATATCTTCCTCAAAAAACTCGATATCATTTTGCTTTAGCTGCTTCTCTATATATTAGTGGCGCATTACTCCTAGAAATGGTAGGTAGTTATATTACCGTCTTAGAAAATCAACAAAATCCTATTTATGCTGGAATGGCGATTATTGAAGAAATTATGGAAATGATGGGAGTGATTGTCTTTATGTATGGATTATTAGTTTATATTCGCGAATGGCAACAAAAAATTAATATTGAGATTAAAATTATAATTTAACTAATAACTGTTACGGGCGGGGTTTCTCCGCCCCTACAAATTATGGAAGAATTTCTTCACGGTTATTAGCAGAACGCGAGGTTAATATTTTAGCGTGACTTTTGTCAGAAAAGATAGAGGATAACTCATATTAGCTGCAAAACCTAGAATCCCGCGATCTCGATGTTCATAAAGCAATTCTCCCTGTTTATTAAACAGAAAAGTTCCTCCTCTTTGGGTTAGATAAGCTGCATTGGGAATGTATGTTTTCCAGTGACTCAACACTTCTGACATATTTCGCAGTCGCAATGTTGCTAACTCAAAAGGACGTTGAAAACCGCTACCGCCAGCCCATTTAAAAAATGAACCTTTGAGTGTAGGAAGGGGGGGTGCTTGAATTATTTCTTCATCCCCAATTAATTGAGGCGCATTCTTATCACCTTGATAACCGCGAAATACTTCCGCCAAAGTACCTGGGCTACCGATTCCCGCACACATTAACATTAAATTGAGTCCAGCATTCATACTGGGCGAAAAACCGGGTAATTTGAGCGATAAACCCGAGTACAAATTCAGGGTTTGATGCAGTTCGGCGCTGGGATCAACAAATAAAAAATCAGCCGGAAATCCAGTATAATCACAGAATTTTTGACCGGAAGTTTGATCCCCAATTCCGATAGCTCGAATTGCGATTCCTTGCGCTTGAAGTTGTTCGGCTTCCCGTTGCAACCACCAAGCATATTCAAGACTATCAAAATCTCCCAATTGAGGCCATATCAGGACTAACTTCCAGGGAGAAGATTCACAACCGCTTAAAATCGATGTGACGACTCCATCGCTTACCCGTTGGCGTTCAGTTTGACTCAATAAAGTATATGTATTCATTAACAACTGATAGCAATGTTTGTAGGATTTTTGAAAAAAACTTGTAGGGGTTGCCCAACCCTCTAAAAACCCCTACAGTACAATATTACCATCAATTTAGATGGGTAATACAGCTTTTGTTTTGTTTTAACAACTGGTATTAAATTGTTTTAACTCTGAGGGAATAACAGCCCCTTTTTCTGTTATAATAGCCGTAATTAATTCAGCAGGAGTAACATCAAAAGCGGGGTTAAAAAATTCAACACCTTCAGGACAAATTCGAGTCGTTCCTACTTGATAAACTTCTGTTGGATCTCGTTCTTCAATGGGGATTTCTTCTCCGGTTGCTAATTTAAAATCAACCGTTGATAACGGTGCAGCAACAAAGAAAGGAACGTTATGAGCTTTGGCAACAATTGCTAAACTATAGGTTCCAATTTTATTGGCTGTATCGCCATTAGCTGTAATCCGATCTGCTCCTACAATCACCGCATGAATTAACCCTTGTTTCATACAATGGGCAGCCATATTATCAGAAATTAAAGTCACAGGAATTTGATCTTGTACACATTCCCAGGTTGTTAATTTTGCTCCTTGTAAACGGGGGCGAGTTTCATCAGCATAAACTCGATTTAACCGTCCAGAATTCCACGCGGAACGAATTACACCTAAAGCGGTTCCATAGCCTCCGGTTGCTAAAGATCCGGTGTTACAATGGGTGAGAATTGTTAGTTTTTCGGGGGTTTGAGGTAATACTGTTAACCCGGCTTCTCCGATGGCAAAACAAGTTTGAATATCCTCTTCTCTAATCAGATGTGCTTTTTGTAATAAAGCGGTTTTAATATCATCAATTGTGCCAGATGTTTCGGTTGCCGTTTTCAACATTTGATCAATTGCCCAAAATAAATTAACAGCCGTTGGACGAGTGGCGCGTAACACTTGGGCAATTTCTTCTAATTGGATTAAAAACTTTTGACGGTCTGAAGTTTGAATGTCTCTAGCTCCTAAATATAACCCATAAGCGGCAGCAATTCCAATGGCAGGTGCTCCGCGAACAATCATGGTTTTAATGGCTTCTGCCATTTGTTGATAGGTTGTAATTTCAATTCGGGTATATTCATCGGGGAGACGGGTTTGATCAATTAAAGAAGCGCGATCGCCTTCGGCTGGGCGGAGCCCATCGCTTTCCCAAATAATCGGATAAACTTGAGTTAAAGTTGAGGTCATTTTTGTAGTTACAAATTATTCAAAACAAATCTAGGCTTAACTTTAATCACTAAAGACTCACTATCTATTTCCATCTGGCAAGATTTGTGCAGCGGTCAAAGGTGATTGTTGGTTATATTCTGATCATAAATTAGAACATATTAACCCATCCCCTGTAAATACAGTTTCTTCATAAAGTCCCGTTACCAAACTAAACACAGTAATCTGTTGTTGTATGGGGTCAATCATCCAATATTCAGGAATTCCTCGCGCCTGACATGGCAATTTTTTATAACGATCATCTCGCTTCATTAGTGACTTCTGGTTAATTATAGCATAAAATTATGGACAAAACACTGATCAAGTTAACAGTAAATAATCTGATCTTTGGGGAATCAATTATAAATTTAAATTTTAAAAATTCGAGGTCGAATTAAGTTTAATTTTTAAGGTGATCCAAACCTTATCAAATTTATATCGTAAATATTTAAACACGGCTTTATATAACCGTTTAAAATCATAGTGAAATAAAATAGCCATCATATCATCTAAGGATAAATCTTTGAGATAATAAACTCCTTTATCAATCGATTCATCACTATATTTTAAATATTTACTTAATCCCATCTTTTCTGACCCATTCCAAGTTTTAGTATAAGTTTGTCGAATGTCCTGACGATAACCTGCAAAATCTGTTATTTTTCCGGCGAGATAATCTTGAATATATCCAGCAGCAATATTAGCATTTTGCATTCCATGACGAATACCTTCTCCGCCTAACATATTTACCATTGAAACTGCATCTCCAATGGCAATAATATTATCTTGATAATAAACATCTTTTAACCCGCTACAATATTTTAACATTCCTCCATGATGATTAATAATTTTATAGGGAATATCCGTCAAATAGTCTGTTAACAATAACTCCACATAGGAACGTAAATTTTGATTTTGATTAACCCATTGATGAGAACGATTTAATTGAGCAGAACCCACTTTTAAACGATTATTTCCCATAGGAAAAATCCACGAATAACCCCTGGGCATCCAGCGATGACCTAAAAAGAAAATTAAATCTTGAGAATACTTTTGATAATCGGTTGCTGAAAGTTCAATTAAATATTCTATTGCCGTTGCGGTTAAATAATTGGGTTGAGGTTCTTTTTTAGAATACATAACAGCCCTCGCTGGCCCAGTCGCATCAACTAAAACTTGTGTTTCAACTTGAATAATTTCTCCTGTAGACCGTTGTTTTAATTCAACAATTGTATTTTGATGATTTTGATAATAACGCAGATAACGATATCCCATCCAAACTTCACCGCCTTGACTCTGAACTTCTGTGGCTAAAAATTCACGTAATTTTGCAAAATCAAAAACAGCCCCCAAAGGTTTTGGAGACGGCCATTTTTGTTGAATATTTGTCGTAATAATGACTAAATTTTGCCAATAACTCCCAATAACGGTTTCGGGTAAATTGAATGTTTCTAAAGTTTCTAACGGTGTAGCGGCACTAGAAAAATCATTTTGATCAAAAGTTTCATGTTGTTCAATTAATAAGACTCGTTGACCAGCTTGGGTAAGTTGTCTTGCACATTGACCTCCTGCTGGCCCTGCACCAATGACCACAACATCGAAACGTTCCATTGCAATAAAATCTCAAGTTTAAAGAGCTATTCTAGTTTAACAAATTAGGGTTAATTTGATTCAAGGATTCGGGGTAGATACACAAAGGTCTATCTGGTGCAAGGTTCAATTTTTAGGGCTAATTTTAGTGTTTTGTTGAGAATGTTCTGAAAAGGTAGCACCTGATGAAGATGGCAGCATTGTAGAGTTTAAAGAATTGAAAGTAGGTAATTGACAGGTGGTGATATTGGCTTTGGGTAAGCAAGCAATCGGTTGAGTCGCAAGGGAAGGAATGGGAACAAATTCTCCTTCTAAAACAAAATCATCGGCATTTAAAACGACTCCTAAAATGGCTTCAGTGGATTTAATTTTAATAACAGCATCATCTAACCGTCCA
>NZ_JBJUDF010000154.1:0-23340 GCF_046067725.1 Planktothrix sp. | reverse complement strand
CAGGTACAGGAAGTTGGTCTAAAAGATGGCAATCTTGAGTCGTACAAATAACAATATCAAGATTGTTAGCGAGGGGTTGATTTACAGGAACAGCGAATCGCTGATGAATATTAATAATGCTTTGGCATTTACTAAAGACTTGATGTAAAGTCGTTAGACTTTGGCTTAACGCCGTCAAACGTGGCTGAGGATTTGAGGACTGAGAATCATATAGACCTTTGGGTTGAGGTTTAAAGAAGTGAGCAATTGTAATTAAAATTTTCATTGTTTCCTTCACTTTTTTAAATAGAATAACCTATGATATCTTCTAAATTATCAAAGTATTATAAGAATTCCTAGTGTATAGAAGAATAGCCGAACTGCGAGAACTGTTAAGAATCCTGTCTGAGAAAATTGATTCGTTAAATAAAGAATCTCCCGCCAAGCTATAGTTTGGCGGGAGATTGTCAACAATGAAAGTATAAAACACTGAGTAGAGACGTTGAATGCAACCCCTCTATAAACCCATTAAAACCCCATAACTTTTGCAACGGCTTCCATTTCAGGTTCAATTCCGGCTTTGAATGTATTGTTGCTGTGGGTAATAGCTGTATCGGGATCTTTTAATCCATTTCCGGTTAACACACAAACGATTTTAATTCCTTCTGGAACCTGATCTTTCACTTTCAATAATCCTGCTACGGATGCGGCACTAGCTGGTTCACAGAAAATCCCTTCTCCAGACGCTAATAAGCGATAAGCCTCCAGAATTTCTGCATCGGTAACGGCGTTAAAACTTCCTTGACTGGCATCTTTGGCAGCGATGGCAAGGTTCCAACTGGCTGGATTTCCAATGCGGATGGCCGTTGCTAAGGTTTCCGGGTGTTCAACGGGTTGACCTGATACTAACGGGGCGGCACCTGCGGCTTGAAATCCCATCATTTGGGGTAAACGAGAACACTTACCAACGGAATGATATTGACAAAATCCCATCCAGTAGGCGCTAATATTGCCAGCATTTCCGACGGGAATACATAACCAGTCGGGGGCATCTCCTAACGCATCTACCACTTCAAAGGCTGCGGTTTTTTGACCTTCTAAACGATAGGGGTTAACGGAATTAACTAACGTAATCGGGTAATGTTCGGCCATCTCCCGCACAATATTGAGGGCTCGATCAAAATTGCCCTTAATGGCTAAGACTTCTGCCCCATATAATAAGGCTTGGGCTAATTTCCCTAACGCCACATAGCCATCGGGAATTAAGACAAAGGCTTTCATTCCGGCCCGACGGGCATAGGCTGCTGCTGCTGCTGAAGTATTTCCGGTACTGGCACAGATCACGGCTTTGCTCCCTTCCTCTTTGGCTTTGGAAATCGCCATTGTCATGCCTCGGTCTTTGAAGCTGCCTGTGGGGTTGAGTCCGTCATATTTCACATAGACCTGTACCTGTTTGCCAATTCGTTCTGCAATGGTTGGGACAGGAATTAAAGGCGTGTTGCCTTCTTGTAGGGTGACAACGGGTGTTGATTCAGAAACAGGTAAATAGTTGCGGTAGGCTTCAATCAGACCGGGCCAGCACTTTAATGAGGACTGGGTTGTAGGCAAAGTCAACGTCATCTCGGTAGTAGTTAATGAAGGAAAAATAATCCGTTTAAGGATTGACAAACTAACAAAATTATGATAAAGAATAACCGCTTAACGGTTTAAATCTATAAACTGTATCAGTTGACAGGATTGGCCGTTAGGTGTATTCCTTATTTAGTTTACCTTCTCGTTTACATTCCGTGAAAAAACAAACTAATTTTGATGTTTTTTTCAATGGGGGTAAACCTTGGAGGTAGAATATAGTTAAGATTTGTTGAGCTAAACATTTTTTAGATGTCAAATCAACTGCTGATGTCCAATCCTTCATCTCCTGCATCTTGTCCTCCTACCTTAGATGCTCCTACACCAAGCCGGACTTCCGCTTGTGTGATCTCTAAGCCCCTGGCCATTGATGCGATGAAAAATCTGTACAGCGCTGATCAGCAAGTGAAGTTTCTGCATTTGCACGCTGAAGTTGAAACCTTGCTCTTGGAATTACAAACCATCAAGCAACAACGCCAAGAAGCAATATCAGCCCCACAGACTCGTTGAGTCGTTGTCTAACTTCAATTTCCCCTCCTCATGATCACTCGCTGGGTTTGACAAAAATTGTTAAACACCTAAGTTTTTCATGCACTGTGTCCAGCCTAAATGGGTTAAATTCCTCTGAACAGGATTTTTATGATTCATCTCTAGGGATGAAAAATGCCTGCTGTTTTAGTGCAGGTGTGATTTTTCATGAGCAATTGGGGGATTTTTGACTCGGCTAACTGAAAATTTTGGACAAAAAATTCAGCCATTTCTTAGCATTACCCTAGCCTTTCGTGCTGAGGGATTTAAAAGTTTACAAGATTCTATGACCTTATCACCCGTTCAACCTGAAACCTTAGCATCTTCTGCTAATTCCACATCAAATCTACGTTTAACAGACATTATAAAGACTCTACCTCGTGAAGTCTTTGTCAAAGATCCCAAAAAAGCTTGGTTGACCGTTTTTATTAATGTTCTTCTCGTTGTTACTGGCTATTTTGCCATTGCTTATTCTCCTTGGTTTCTTTTACCTCTGGCTTGGATTTTTACCGGGACAGCTTTAACAGGATTTTTCGTTATTGGTCATGACTGCGGACATCGTTCTTTTTCTGACCGAATTTGGATTAATGATTTAGTCGGTCATTTAGCTTTTCTTCCCTTAATTTATCCGTTCCACAGTTGGCGTTTAGGACATAATCATCATCACAAGCATACCAATAAATTAACGGAAGATAATGCTTGGGAACCCTGGACAATTGAAAATTATGAAGCTTCTCCTCAAATTGTAAAAGTTGCTTATAAATTAACACGAGGACGACTGTGGTGGTTAGCTTCGATTTTGCATTGGGCAATTTTACATTTTGATTGGCGTAAATTTGAAGGGAAAGGACGGGAACAAGTTAAATTTTCTTCTTTATTTGTGATAGGATGTGCAGCGATCGCATTTCCGACATTAATCATAACAATCGGTGTTTGGGGTTTTGTCAAGTTCTGGTTAATGCCTTGGTTGGTGTATCATTTCTGGATGAGTACCTTCACTCTTGTTCACCACACCGCACCCGATATTCAATTTAAAGAACCCCAAGACTGGAATGAAGCATTAGCTCAATTATCGGGAACTGTTCATTGTAATTATCCTGCTTGGGTTGAGTTTTTCTGTCATGATATTAATGTTCACGTCCCTCATCATATTTCCACTGGAATTCCTTCCTATAATTTACGGAAAGCTTATCAAAGTATTAAAGACAATTGGGGTGAATATCTCTATCCTGAATCTAATTTTTCTTGGGCATTAATGACTCAAATTGTGGATCAATGCCATTTATATGATCCTGATAATGCTTATCTTTCTTTTAAAGAATATAAGCGTTAATTAAAATCAACTTTGAATTGATATTTCAAACCCTTAGCCAAATAGCTGAGGGTTTTTTAATTGTAGTTAGGCTTCAGCCCTATGAGTCCTCAACGACTCACGACTTTTGAATAGACCCAGGATTTTAACTGCTAAATCCCTCTTCCCAAAAAAAACTTTAAACTGAGTTATCCGTATTGATTTCTCATTTTAAAGTAATATAAAATATTGCAAAATCTGTAGTTACATCGATCCTACAAATTAATAACCCTAAACCCCTGTAGAGACGTTGCATGCAATGTCTCTACAGGGAACGGATGGGTAGCAAATATTTAAAGGCTTCATATAAAAAGTAGTGAGTCCTTCATACCTCTAAATAGAGTTCTAAAAAACTTACTACGGTTTATTCGGGTTGATTCGGTGTAAATATCATGACTCCAGATTCTTGCTCAGTTTTATAGGTAATTTGCAATTGACCTTCGGAATTAATCTGAAAATTTTGACTTCTTTCTAAAGCTGAGAGAAATTGATCTTCTTGCTTCATAATATCTTCGGGACAAGCCATTTGAGTTCTCCCTGCTACACCAAATTTTAATTGATCATCCTCCAGGGTGTAGGAGGCAAAATAACGGTTACAACCGGATGAACCACTAATTTGATCTTCTTGAAATTGTAAGGTTATTTCCGTATCTTTTAATAAGGTTTGGGGGGATTTTTCCTCACCCCAGGAAAGTAATTTCCAATCGGTTCCACTGAGAGAATTAGCAGCCATAGATGGGTTGAGAATAGACATCATAGACAAACCAATAATGGACAGGGATAAAAGTTGTTTTTTCATGGTTATGAGTTTGAGTTTTTAATTGTCCAGAAAGGAATTTGTTGAGTCAGTTGTAACCGAATATTCTCAATGCCGTTTTTAGCAAAAACAAAGGTTTTATCTTGCCACAGGGGAATATAGGGAACATCTTCCGCTAAGAGTTTTTGAATTTCTTCAAAAATGGCTTTGCGAGCTTGGGGATTTTGTTCTTGACGTTCTTTTGCGATCAATTGATTCATGCGATCGCTATAATAAAAAGAACCTTGATATTGACTAGAGCCTTTTTCGCATCCCGTTTCTGCTGAACCTTTGCTACACTCTAAAAACGGTTGAATATAGTTATCGGAATCGAGAAAATCTGCATACCAATCTAAAACGAAAGTTGGGTAAATTCCCTCTTCTAAATATTTAAAGGCTGTGGTAGATTCAACACTATTGAGTTGTAAATCGAGTAACCCTCCTAAATCGCGTTCTGCTAAAGCTTTTAAGGTTAATCCTAAAAATCCTTTATTCGATGAATTAGAGGCATACCAAACCTCAACGGTTGCTGGATTTTCTGGGGTATATCCAGCTTGATTTAAGAGTTGTTTGGCTTTTTCAAGATTTCCATCACCATATTGTACATTAAAACTGGGTTGATAATCACTAAAGGTTGTAGGAATTAAACTATATAGGTTTTCTCCTTGATTTTGTAACACCCGTTCATTAATCACGGAACGATTAATTAAAGCGGCAATAGCTTGTCTAACTTCTTTCTGATTTAACGGTTCTGATTTAACGTTAAGCATGAGATAACTAATGGTGTTACCATTGGCTGCGATCAGTTGCCAATTGCCTTTTTCTGCTCCTTGTTTTAAATTGGAAATTTGGTCTGGGTTTAAGGATAAATAGGCGATATCAATTGCACCACTGCGAAAGGCATTAAATAAGTTAGAAGAGCTAGAAAAGCGTTGAATATCAATTCCAGTATTAGCTGGCTTTTCTCCCCAATAGTTTTCAAAAGCATCTAAACGGATGACATCAATCCCTAAAGATTGTAATTTATAGGGCCCAGTTCCAACAAATTCATTGGGTTTAAATTTGCCTTCTCCGATTTCATAAAATTGGGGAGAAACTGCTGCTAATCCAGAAAAGGCTAATAAAGAAGTAAAGGCAGAAAAGGGTTGTTTTAATTTGATGGTTAATTCATAGTCTCCTGTGGCTTGAACCGTATCAACAGTATCTGCTAATAAGGAGGAAGGAGAACCTGCATTTTGAATAAATCGTTGAATGGAAAATTCCATCGCGGCGGCGTTAAAGGGGGTGCCATCATGAAAGGTAACGCCTTCTCGCAGGGGGATGGTATAAGTTAATCCATCGGGACTAATGGTGGGTAAAGCGGTGGCTAATTTAGGAATTAATTGATTGGTTCCTAGTTCATAATCATAAAGGCGATCGCCTAAATTATATAGCATATTTCCTGACATTAATTCATAAGCATCTGCGGGGTCAAGGGTGCGAAGTTTTAACGTTGTTCCGATCGTAATTCGGCCGTTATTGGAGTAAGAAGAAGGAGAAATATTACGGGTTTTATCGGGACTACAACTAATAATAATTAAACAACAGAAGCAGAATAAACTAATCCATTGGATTAAAAATTTTCGGGACAAAGGATGCAAATTTTTAACTTTATTCCACAGAGTTATCTTAAGTTCCGCCATTGCTAAAACTATTCAAAATTAATGTTGAATTAGAATTATAGCATTTCAGGAATATTAAATCAAATTTATGAGATTAATTATAGAATTTTTTGAAGTAAAATTTATAACTTTGGGGCTGGAATGTCAATCTGCTTGTTTTTGCTTTCCGGTTTTTTCTCTTCTGAAGTGAGAAATCAAGTTTGGAGTGATAATTCTTCGGGATAGCGGGTGGTAGGAGAGAGAACATTTTATACCTCAGAGCAACTGTCCAGACTGGTTTGGCAAAAAAGGAAAGGAAAAATCAAAAAAATTGCTGAGGTTCAATATTTTATGAAAATTCTCCAAAAGAAGGGAGAGAAACTTTTAATTTCTTTAAGCTTGTTTAGGAAATCGTTAAATTCTGGAAATTTTAACCCTGATCTATCACAATAGAAATATTAATAGATCCCAAATGGGATGATAACCGTTGACTCTCTAAGATTGATAGGAGTCAAAGGGAATCAGGATCAATCTTTGATTGCTGGAATTGCTATCACCCCTGAAGGCACAATGAACACAAACACACGCAGGAAAAGTTAATTCTATTCCTGTAGAGACTTGACGCTTTAAATAGATGATGATCTCATCTGGAGGATTTATTTTTTATGTCTCCCCAAGCTGACCTCCAAACCTTTATTGAGGTGGTTCCGGTTTGTCGCCATGATGCTCCCCTCGAAGCATTGCGGTTGATTTTTTCTCAGGGTAACTGTGAACAAGTTGTGATTGTCAATTTTGAACATCATCCTTTAGGAATAATTTCTTTGCATCGGTTTCTTCCCTATCTGTTGAATACTCCTCAAACCCCCTCCTCAGAGCTTCAAACACCCCCCCGACTCAATGAATTTTTATCAGTGATTATCGAACCCATGATCACGGTTCCATCTGATTTAAGCTGGGATGAATTTTGGCAATCTTTACAAGCTCAAAGTTCCCATCTGCTACCGGAAAGTTTGTCTCCCCAACCAGTGTCTCTCGCTTTAATTGATAAAACCGGAGCGTTTATCGGATTAATTAATAGTTTTCAAGTGTTACGATATTTAGCAGAATATCCTCAACAGTTTACCCAAGTTCAACAACCTAGACCTTCCCCTAATTTAAAGTTAAATTCAGAATCTCAGCAACGGTTCAATCGATTAGCGCAAGAAAAATTAACTGTTTCTAATCGCTTAATTCAGTTTTTAGATGAACTGCCTATCCCCTTAATGATTCAAAATAATGAGGGTACAGTCATTAGTCAAAATTTAGCATGGCGATCGCTCATTGGTCGAGGATCAGAAGTTTTGCAGGAAGTCGCTGAATCTGTAACTCGTTGGTCAGAAACCCGTAGCAAGTTTTCTTCTGAGGAAAAATACTCTATGTCCTCCTTACAATCCTCAAATGATTCTGGATTTTTAACGCAGGGTTTAACACATCTTTCTCCCTCTTTAACTCCAAATACGGCTGCATTACAAATGCCAAGTTGGTGTCAGCTAGGAAGTCAACCGGATACTTATATTTGTATTTGTCCGATCTCCCACAATCAAGAACGAGTTTGGCAATTTACTCGCCAACATTTAAACCCTGAATGGGAGATGACATTATGTTTAGGAAAGGAGAACCAAGATCTTTGGTTAGTCTTAGCTCAAGACATTACAGAACAGCATCGAGTGGCTCAAGAACTGACGGCAAAAAATAGCGATTTAATTCAACTGAACCGACTTAAAGATGAGTTTATGGCTTGTATTAGTCATGAGCTAAAAACCCCTTTAACTGCGGTTTTAGGTTTATCAAGTTTATTAAAAGATCAAGCGTTAGGAGAATTGAACGAAAAACAAGCTCGTTATGCTCAACTTATTCATAAAAGTGGGCGACATTTGATGTTAGTGGTGAACGATATTTTAGATTTAACTCGAATTGAAACTGGACAATTAGAGTTAGTTCCAGAAACCTTACAAATTCAGGCAGTTTGTGAACGAGCTTTTGAAATGACTCTGCAACAATACCAAAGTCAAGATAAATCTGATATTAAACAGCAAGCAGAAGTTTTAGAACAACTTAAACGTCGATTCACCCTAGAAATTAAACCCGGTTTAGAAACTTTAATTGCCGATGAATTACGATTGCGGCAAATGTTAGTTAATTTATTATGTAATGCCCTCAAATTTACCCCAGATGGTAGCGATTTTGGTTTACAAGTTAGTCGTTGGGAAAATTGGATTGCTTTCACAGTTTGGGATAAAGGAATTGGTATTTCCGATGACAAACAACATCTGATTTTTCAAAAATTTCAACAACTTGAAAGTCCCCTAACTCGTAAATTTGAAGGAACCGGATTAGGATTAGTTTTAACCCAACGGTTAGCTAGACTTCATGGAGGAGATGTCAGCTTTATTTCTAAACCCAATAAAGGCAGCCAATTTACCTTATTATTACCTCCAAGTCCCCCCCGATTTAATTGGAAATTAGGAAATCATTTTTCCCAATCAAAAACTAATTTTTCTGCTTCTCTTGGGTCTCCAACACCTCAACAATCTCGTTTAGTGTTAGTGGTTGAAACAGTTCCTCGTTTTATTCAAACCCTCAATGATCAACTCACCCATTTAGGGTATCGAGTCGTGATTGCCCGTTCTGGAACTGAAGCCGTGGAAAAAGCTCGTCACCTACAACCTAGAATTATTTTCCTGAATCCGTTAATTCCTTTATTATCCGGTTGGGATGTTTTAACCCTATTAAAAACCGATGTAAAAACCCATAAAATTCCGATTATTGTTACAGCAACTTTAGGGGATAAACAACAAGCAACGGTCAATCATTGTGATGGGTTTCTCAATCTCCCAGTTCAAAAATATGAATTGGAAAATTTACTAGGAGAATTGCTTCCAGAGAATTCATCTTCCGTGCCTCAACCGTTAATTATTCTCTGGTTAAGTTTATCTGAAAATAAACACAACTTAACCTCAAAAGAAACCCTAGACCAGCACAACTCCATTTATCATTCAAGCTTATTTTTATCTCAATTTTCCCATTGTCGAATTTTAGAAGCAGATGATGTGAATCAAGCGGCTCTGATTGCTCGAATTTGGCAGCCCAATGTGATCGTATTAGAACGAGATCATTCTGTTCAAAATCCCTTACCTTTACTCACAGAAATTAGTCAAAAAGAAAGTTTAGCCCATTTAGCTATTGTTACTTTAGATCCCGTCACCACCCAAGTTGCAAATCAAGTTAAAAACTTATCAATTTTTCCTTGTTTAGCTAATCCTTCTGAGGATAGTATGAATCTTCAAAGCTTTTCACTGGCTTTGAGTTCAGCATTATTAGAAGTGATTCAAATTGCAACCCGCTTGAGTTGGAAACCGAGCATTTTAGTGGTCGATTCTTCGGTTTTACCAAAACAGCAATTCGATCCCTCCTTAGAAGGGAATAGTCCTTCTGTACCTACTTCATTAAACTCAACTTTAACTTCCTTATCAGACCATCTTAAATCTTCCCCTTCTATTAAACGTTCTAGGAACAATACTGACCCTCGTGATCCTATCAATAATGCTAATTTTAAAATTGAGCAAGCCTTAGTTCAATATATTGAGCTTGCAGGATTTCGCAGCATTATGGGGAAAGATTGGGAAGAAATTCTTCAGAAAATTCAATGTAAAAGTTTGGATTTAATGTTAATTTGTTGTCATGAAAGTTCCTTTGGTTATCTCGTTGAAGCTTTATCCATTTTAGAACAAATGAAAGCTAAAATTCCGATCTTAATTTTAGCACAAAATTCAGTCAAAATTAAAGGTAAATCTATTGATAAAAAAAGAAAGCCTAAGTCTTCATTCTCAGTTGAATTCAAAGATAATGCTTTGGATTTAATAACAGTTAATTTACAACAATTTACCTCTAGTTTTCCTCTAAAAGTATTACCTTTTAATCTATCGGTTGAGTCTATTTTAGAAGAAATTAAAACTTTATTAACTCAGGTGCAATCTTAAAGGTTAATTTGCTTCTGAATTTGGTAAAATTATAATGAACCGTATTCAGGAATCAACATCAATTAGACCCAGTGATGGTTTCTCAATTTTTAAACTCTCCTAGAGGAAGATTATTTTTGCATAAACTTGGAGATATTATTCAATCTGAAACTTCTTGGCATTTTGATGTCTATATTGATCAAGATTCAAGCTATCAACCTTATTTATAAGCGATCTATGCTCAAACTATTAGTAAACTCACTGATCCCTTAAGCCTTGTACATTCTCTCTCTTTAGATCAATTTTTTCAAGCCGTCAAACAAGTTGAAACGCTCTTGGATTGGCATCCTAATTAATCCTAACATTAAAAGGAACAAAAAACAATGAAGTGGTTTTCCTCATTTGTTTTAACAACTGCGTCTATTTTATTAACAATACGACCCACAATTGCCGCAGAATTTATTATTGTTCCCTTGGGTAAAACAACAATTTCTATATCCCTAGATTCCTTAGAACGCTATGGTAATCTCGGTGAAATTAACCCTCAAGAACCCTTAGCAACTTATCTGGAATTACTAAACCCTGAACAACGCCAAAGTTTAAGAACTCTTTTACAAACCCGTTACACCCTTCCCGATATTTCGATTCAACAATTTGTTAATTCTCCCTTACTGATGACATTTTTAACTCATGTTGGAACAATTATTAAAACTCAGTCGGAAGAAAATGGAGCCGATGCAATTCGTACCAGTTTAATTCAAGTCGGTGATGCACCAAATGGGTTTACTATATTAGAGATTATGCGTCAGTTTCCGAGTCCAGAAATTCGTTTAAATGTTGAACGAACTTTAGCCACATTAACCAAGGTTTTTGCCTTGATTCGACAAACTCAAGCCGTTACCCATTCTTTAGAAGCGTTATCAAAAGTAGAAGCTCAAAAAGCACCCATGACTAATTTTAGTAAACTCCCTGATTTACGCCAATTAGGAAAATTTAATCTTGGAATAAAACAAACAATAACCGTTAATTATTCTCAGAAAAATCGTCAATTTCAAGCTGATATTTATCGTCCAGAAGCCAATTCTTCTGTGCTCCAAAATTCGAGTCAATTATCCTATCCTGTTATTGTCATTTCTCATGGATTAGCTTCTAATCGTTCACGCTTTGAACCCTTAGCTAAACATCTCACTTCCTACGGTTTTGTTGTTGTTGTTCCTCAACATCCAGGGAGTGACTATCAACAGTTTCAATCCTTACTGAAGGGGGAAGCAAAAGATTTATTTGAACCTGAAGAATTTGTAGAGCGACCGAGGGATATTACCGAATTACTCAATCATTTAGAAACACTGAATACCACTGAATTTAATCAGCAATTAAATTTACAAAATGTTGGTGTTATTGGTCATTCACTAGGAGGATATACCGCCTTAACTTTAGCAGGAGCAACCCTCAATTTTACTCAACTTAAAAGCGACTGTCAGCAATTGGATATTCCCTTAAACCCTTCTCTATTTCTTCAGTGTCGCGCCTTAGAACTTCCCCAGGAGAATTATTCGCTACAAGATCCTAGAGTTAAAGCTATTTTTATCTTAAATCCGGTTAATAGTAGTCTTTTAGGTCAATCGGGTTTAAGTCGTATTAAAATTCCTGTTTTTATCACCGCCAGTACAGATGATTTTTTAGCTCCTGCGTTGTTAGAACAGTTAAATGCTTTCACATGGTTAACCACCCCAGATAAATATTTGGTTTTACAAAATCATGCGACCCATTTTTATGATATTACTTCAGAAAACGCATCAGAACTATTAGGGAATTCGGCTGTTATTGTCCCAACATCAGAAACTACTCGAACCTATATTAAAGCTTTAAGTACAGCTTTTTTTAAAACTTATCTTAACCAAGATTCTCAATATAAATCTTATCTTCATGCAGCTTATACTCAAACCATTAGTGATCCGGTTTATCCCATCAGCTTAATTCAATCATTAACCCCTAACCAATTAAAAAATGCTATTAATCAAGAAAATTAAAATCAATTCAGGTATTTACAAAGATTCAGAATTAATGCTAATCTAACAAAATTAATCCTAAACTTGTATTTTATGTTAAAAAATATTAACAAACTTCAAATGAATTCTTGTTATAACAATCACTCCAGTCTGAGATCTATATTGACTAAATTGCTTCAATTGTGCTTAGGAATAGGATCAGGATTAATTGCTACAACCCATTCCGCTCTCGCTGCTGAAACTATCGCACTTCGATATAACATTAGTACAGCGTTTATTTCAGTTCAAGACCTAGAAACCTTTGCAAAAACGGGAGATGTTTCCCCAATTTTATCAATTTATGGAAAAGTTTTAAACGTTGAAGATGCTGAAAAATTACGTCAACTTTTACTGACTCCTATGACTGCTAGTCCTTGGAGTATTCAACAATTTAATAATAGTTCAATGGGCATGAATATCTTAACTCGCTTTGGGAATTTTATTCAAACTGATAATGGTGAAAATGGTGTAACCGCTCTCAAAACTGCGATTAATCAAGCCTCTAAACTTCCAGGGGGTTTAACATTACTCGGCGTTTTACAAAAATTTCCGGGTGAAACCTTACAATTTGATATTAATTTTGCTGTCGATGTGATTCGAGATTTCTCTCAAGTGATTTATGAAGATCAATCCATCATTAATTGGATTAACCAACAAGCGAAAACAAAAACTGATAATCCTGCCATTAATAACCAACCGATTCAGTTAAAAGAAGCAGGTACAATTCAATGGAAAAAAGAAACCTTTACCTATCAACATTCTCAACTCAATACCACTTCCCCCGTTGATGTTTATATCCCCCAAATTTCTACTCCTACCCCCGTTATTGTGATTTCTCATGGTTTAGGTTCAGACCGAACAACCTTTACCTATTTAGCAGAACATTTAGCTTCTCACGGCTATTTTGTAGCGGTTCCTGAACATTTAGAAACCAGCGCCAATGGGTTAGCTAATTTCTTGGCTGGGAATGCTCCTCCTCCTGGCCCAGAAGTTTTTATTCATCGTCCCTTAGATATTACTACTGTCCTTAATCTTTTAGAAGAAAAGCAAAAAAAATCTGAATTTCCCGCACCTTTATTATTGAATAATGTTGGAGTATTAGGTCAATCCTATGGCGGTTATACAGCTTTAGCAGTCGGAGGTGCGGGATTTAATATTAGTAAAATTAATCAAGAATGTGAACAATCAAAAAACCGACAACTGACGTTAAATATTTCGATATTATTGCAATGTCAAGCCAGTTCTGTTGCTAATAAAGGCTACAATCTCAGAGATGAACGAGTTCAAGCTATTATTGCCATTAATCCCATTACCAGTGTTGTTTTTGGTCAAGAAGGGATGAGTCAAATCGAAATTCCGGTTTTAATGATTGGCGGTAGTGATGATTATATTGCTCCCGCAGTTCCTGAACAAATTTATCCCTTTTCTTGGTTAACCAATCCTAATAAATACTTGATATTATTGGGTCAAGGAACCCATTTTTCCTTCTTAGAACCTGGAGAAAAATCTGTACTTCCCGTTCCCCCTGAACTGATTGGCCCTGAACCAGAATTAGCTTTTCCTTATTTAAAAGCTATTAGTTTAGTCTTTTTTAATGCTTATATTCGCAATCAAACTGAATATTTACCTTATTTGAATGCTGGGTATATCCAAAGACAAGAAACCTCTCCTTTTAGTTTAAGTATTGTTAATTCTTTGACCCAAGATGAGATTAAATCCGCCATTAGTCAACGTCGCTAATTGATAAATATTCATTCTGGCGGAACATCATCCACTTTTAGGAATCGGTAGATCAAATTGTGCATTGACTTCTTTAAGTCCTTGATGTCCAAAGGCTTGAAAAAACTTGATCAGGACTTACGCACAAGGGGTTAAAAAACCCAGTTTCTCATTGAGGCTCAGAGCGACAAGCTTGATTTTGGGTTCAGAAACCGGGTTTTTGCGTAAATCCTGTTGATTAAAAACTCAGGTGAATCCTGCCTTTCTCTCCCTTCTGTAATATGCTGTTTACAAAAATTAATAAATTTATAAATACTTTCACGAGTTGCTGCCATAATTGCTACTCCTGAGCGACCAATATCTCAATTGAACAAAATAATAATAGCTTATCAAATAACTTTATTATTCTTAAGCTTCTTAACCTTTATTTTCTTTATATTCCCCATTTCCTGCTATACAATTTTTAATATTACCCAAAACGAAATGATTGAAAAATGAGTAAAAAAAACGCATCCTATGGCTCTTGGAAATCTCCCATCACCACAGATTTAATCGTAGAAGGAACCGTTGGACTCGGTGGCTTAAATTGGGATGGAGATGATATTTATTGGGTGGAAGGACGACCCTCAGAAGGAGGACGCAGCGTTATTGTTCGTTTAACTCCTGATACACAATTAAATGATGTCACACCTCAACCTTTTAACGCCAGAACTCGTGTTCATGAATATGGGGGAGGTTCCTATCTGGTTCATCAAGGAAATATTTATTTCTCGAATTTTGTTGATCAACGACTTTATCAACAGAAAATTCAAGGGAAAAATACACCCTATGAAATTACTCCAGAACCCTTAACCCCGGAAGGTAAATATCGTTATGCAGATGGGATCATTGATGCTCAAAATCAACGGTTAATTTGTGTTCGAGAAGATCATACTCAAGGAGGAGAACCTGTTAATACCATTGTCAGTATTAATCTTAATAACGGTGAGGATATTCGAGTATTAACTGAAGGAAATGATTTTTATGCTTTCCCCCGTTTAAGTCCCGATGGAACAAAATTATCTTGGATTTCTTGGAACCATCCAAATATGCCTTGGGATGGTACAGAATTATGGGTTGCTGATGTTAATTCTGAAGGTTCTTTAGGAGACAAAATATTAATTGGAGGAGGAACAGAAGAATCGATTTTTCAACCGCAATGGTCACCCGATGGCATATTATATTTTGTCAGCGATCGCTCGAATTGGTGGAACTTATATCGCTATACTGGAAAAGTAGAACCCTTATATCCCATTGCTGCTGAATTGGGTTTACCCCTTTGGGTCTTTGGAATGTCAACCTATGGGTTTAGTTCCGCCGAAAAGATTATTTGCACCTACAACAAAAATGGAAACTCCTATCTAGGTAGTTTAGATACAAAGACCCTAAAATTACAAGAGATTGACACTCCCTACACTAGCATTGATTGCTTAAAAATTTCAAGAAATCAAGTGTTATTTATCGGTAGTTCTCCCACTCAAAACAGTGCCATTGTACAACTAAATTTAGACACTGGAGAGCAACAAGTCTTACGAAATTCTAGCCAAATTGTACTGGATCAAGGCTATTTATCCGTTCCTCAAACGATAGAATTTCCCACAGAAAATAGTAAAACCGCTTATGGATTTTACTATCCCCCTCAGAACAAAGATTATCAAGCACCTGACGGGGAAAAACCGCCTTTAATTGTTAAAAGTCATGGGGGGCCAACGGCTGCAACCTCTAGCAGTTTAAGCTTAAAAAATCAATATTGGACAAGTCGCGGCTTTGCGGTTTTAGATGTGAATTATGGAGGAAGTACCGGCTATGGACGAGAGTATCGTCAACGCTTAAATAAAAATTGGGGAATTGTGGATGTCGAGGATTGTTGTAATGGAGCAAAATACCTCGCTGAAAAAGGTTTAGTCGATGGAAATCGAATGGCAATTACGGGAGGAAGTGCAGGGGGTTACACCACGTTATGCGCTTTAACTTTTAAGGATATTTTCAAAGCAGGTGCCAGTTATTATGGTGTTAGTGATTTAGAGGCATTAGCAACAGATACCCATAAATTTGAATCTCGTTATTTAGATCGATTAATTGGTGCTTATCCTGAAGAAAAAGCACTTTATCAACAGCGTTCTCCCATTCATCATGTTGAACAATTATCCTGTCCAGTGATTTTCTTTCAAGGATCAGAAGATAAAATTGTTCCTCCCAACCAAGCAGAAATGATGGTTACTGCCTTAAAAGCAAAAGGCGTGACCGTAGATTATGTTTTGTTTGAAGCAGAGCAACACGGCTTCAGGAAAGCTGAAAATATTAAACGTGCTATTGAGGAGGAATTTAATTTTTATGCCAAAGTCTTCGATTTTAAACCCGCAAAATCTTAATAGGGAATAGGGAATAGTAAGAGATAAAAAGGCGTAGTGCTATATAACTCCTAAATTTCATCAAAAAAACCTGATTTCTGAACTAGAAATCAGGTTAAAAACCAACTAAAAAACTAAAATTAAGCGACGTTAAAATTATTTAACAGAAACTTTAGCGCCAGCTTCTTCCAATTTTTTCTTCGTAGCTTCAGCGTCATCTTTGTTGGTACCTTCTTTAACGGGTTTGGGCACGGCTTCCACTAAATCTTTAGCTTCTTTCAAGCCTAAACCGGTCAGTTCACGCACAACTTTCAGAATCGCAATTTTCTTATCAGCCGGGAATTCTTCGAGAATGACATCAAATTCAGTTTTCTCTTCAACTTCTTCTGCTGGGGCTGCACCACCAGCACCAGGAGCCGCCATCATGAAGCCACCCACAGGAGCCGCTGCGCTCACACCGAAGGCTTCTTCAATTTGTTTGACTAATTCAGAAGCTTCTAATAGGGTTAAGGTTTTTAACTGTTCCAGAATTTGATCAGTAGTTGCAGACATTCGTTAAACTCCTAGACAATGTAACGGTTTGTAGTCAAGACTCGTTGCTAAAGCACCATAGAAACAACTATGCAGCTTCGTCGGTAGAGTCATCTTTTTCGGCATAAGCTTTAAGCGCACGCGCCAAAGACCCTGGAACTTCGTTGATGCCAACGGCCAGTTTGGTCGCAACACCATTGATAGCACCTGCAATTTGAGCCATGAGTTGCTCTTTGGAGGGTAAATCTCCTAATGCTTTAACGTCACTTTCACTCAGCAGCTTACCTTCCATCACGCCACCGCGAACTTCCGTTTTCTTAGAAGCTTTTTGGAAGGCTTGGTAGGCTTTAATGGCACTGCCAATATCTTCTTTGACTAATAAAAAGGCATTAGAACCCTTCAGCAACTCATTCAAAGGCTGCCAATTGCTTTGACCCTCAATCGCAATTCGCATTAAGGTGTTTTTCGTCACCTTGCAAACACTACCGGAGGGACGAAGCTGTTGCCGCAAATTGGTGATTTCTGCAACGGACAAGCCGCTGTAGTCAATCACAATTGCCAGTTGCGAATCTTTGAGCGTTTCCTTCAGTTCGGCAACAATCTCTTGTTTATTTTCTAGGGTTCTTCCCATTCTTGTGGAACCTCCGTGTAACATTGCAGTTGCTTTTCACCCGTTGAACGTGAGAATTTTACCTGCAATGGTTGACTTCTTCCCAGTAATTCAGCAGAGCGCGATTTTGCCATATAAAAACCTCGGTTTTTTCACCGAGGTCAAGACTTAAAACTTAAACATTCAGGATAAATACAAACAGATCTCAATGAGTCTGTTAACTTCCTCTGTAATGGTTTAGCTTTAAACTCGTTTAACCTCGGCAGGAAATTAAGCCTTTTGCCCCTGCTGTCTACGGTGAGTAAGCCGTTTATTGTTTTAAATACGCAATTTCTAATTATTGCATATTTTTTTGAATTTGTCAATAGTAGGGAGAAACTAAAAAGGCAACCAGTCTAAGCACCTTTTACACCCCCCCACCGGATTAAGCCGCATCAACAATTTTCAGTTCTCGCAGCGCCGTAATATCGACTTCAATGGATGGCCCCATGGTGGCAGCAATAAACACACTGCGCCAGTAACGGCCTTTAGCCCCAGAAGGACGGTTGCGGTCAATACATTCTTGCAGCGCCGATAAGTTCACCAATAAATCTTGGGCGGAAAATGCCGCTTTTCCAAACATCACGTGAACGATCCCGGTACGATCCGCCCGGAATTCTAACTTTCCGGCTTTGAATTCTGCGATCGCTTGAGCTACATCCATCGTGACTGTACCTCCTTTCGGAGATGGCATTAAGCCTTTAGGCCCTAATAACCGCCCCAACTTTGCCACTTGAGGCATCATATCCGGTGTGGCAATTAAGCAATCAAAATCCAGCATTCCTTTCTGGATATCATTAATTAAATCTTCCGATCCCACAATATCAGCCCCAGCACCTTGCGCTTCGGTGACTTTTTCACCTTTGGCTAATACCGCCACCCGCACCACTTGACCCGTTCCTTTGGGTAAGCTGACGGTTGTCCGCAATTGTTGATCCGTATATTTAGGGTCAATCCCTAACCGAATATGAGCTTCGGCTGCTTCAGGAAACTTAGCTGTAGCGGTTTCCTTTAACAGATTAATTGCTTCTAATGGCTCATAAGGTCGCTCTTCAACCTTCTTTCTCAGTTCTTGTAATCGACGAGATACTTTTTTTGTCATTCTATACTTCTGGGGTCGTTAACGAAGTTCAACTTCTCCCCCATTCAAGGGTTAACTTAAATTGGCTCAACGGGTTTCCATTGTTGCCTTTAATCCTGATCTGAAGTTGCCTTAATCAACGATGGTGACACCCATATTCCGGGCTGTCCCAGCTACAATTTTCATTGCAGCATCTACATCATAGGCATTGAGATCGGGCATTTTCGTTTCGGCAATTTCCCGTAATTGAGCTTGGGTAATTTTGCCAACTTTTTTGCGGTTGGGTTCTCCCGAACCCCGTTCAATTCCTGCGGCTTTGCGAATTAACACCGAAGCAGGAGGGGTTTTGAGAATAAATGTAAAACTCCGGTCTTCAAAAACCGAAATTTCCACCGGAACTACAAGACCTACTTTATCTGCGGTTTTGGCGTTATATTCTTTGCAGAACGCCATAATATTCACCCCGTGTTGACCCAGCGCAGGGCCAATAGGGGGTGCAGGGTTGGCTTTGCCCGCAGTAATTGCCAACTTAATAACTGCTACAACTTTTTTTGCCATTCCTTAGCCTTAGCCTTGTTTTTCAACCTGAGTAAACTCTAATTCCACTGGGGTATCTCGTCCGAAAATCGACAATAACGCTTTGAGCTTACTGCGTTCTGGACTGACTTCAATCACATCCCCTTCAAAGTCTTTAAACGGCCCTGAAAGGACAATGATATGATCCCCAATTGCCATTGCTGCCTTGACAATGGGTTCTTGTTGTTGCGCTTGTCTGAAGATGCGATCCACTTCGGCATGGCTTAATGGTAGAGGTTTGACGTGACCTCGACCCCGCCCTGAATGCCGTTTTTGTTCCGCCCCAACGAAGTTAATCACGTGCGGAGTGTTCTTGACAACCTGCCAAGCTTCATCATCAATTTCCCAGCGATTGAGCTCGTTATTCCATTTCAGTCTCATCTGGATGAGAACATAACCTGGAAACACTTTCTCTTCACCATGTTGACGACTGCCATCTTTCCGCAGTTTAATCATTGGGGTGTGGGGGATTTCCACCTTCAAAATCCGATCCGCAACATCCAAGGTTTGTACCCGTTGTTCCAGGTTCGCTTTGACTCGTTTTTCACAGCCAGAAGCTACCTGAACAGCATACCAACGACGTTCTCCAGGGGAAAACTCCTGGGAATCCTCGTCTGTATCTGCCATGAGGTCTGAATGTTGTGATTCGTCTGATGTAAAAGTCATCCGAAGATTTGCCCCGACGCCCAACGAAAGAAGTTGTCTGCTAAATAGATCAAGCTAGCCGAGAGAGTGACCATCAACAATACGCCCGCCGACTCACTCAACAGTTGCTGTCGGCTCGGCCAGACTACTTTGTCTAATTCCTCTTTCGTTTCTTTGAGGAACGTAGAAGCGTTAAAGCCAGAAGTTGTTTCTTGACCTCCAACTTCTTCTTTCTTGTTGACCACCATGAACTCCCCTTGCGATCTTACGGTATCTGATCCTGATCTTAGCTGAAAGAGGGTCACACATCCGCCCAAACTTTTTAAACTATCACACTGAATTCCTCAACACAATGTTCCGCTCTGTTGCTTTTCGGAACAATGCCCAGACGAAAGCAAATCTTACGTCTGGGCATTGGAGGTATCCAGCGCGCCCTGGAGGACTCGAACCCCCGACATCAGGTTTTGGAGACCTGCGTTCTACCAACTGAACTAAGAGCGCATAGCGGAGTGGCTGATCTTTTACCTTATCTAGCTTAACACAACTTGCAGACTTTAGTTAAAAAATTTTCCGAAAATCTTGAGGGGAATTCGAGATCGCCCATCTCAACCCCATTACAGGCTGCGATCAAACCGTTGTTTAACACGAGTGGCTTTACCCACGCGATCGCGGAGATAGAACAGTTTCGCCCGACGAACTTTCCCACGACGCAGCACTTTAATACTCGCAATTCTAGGAGAATGGATTAAGAAAACTCTCTCTACACCCACCCCTTGGAAAATCCGACGCACGGTGATCGTGGCGTTAATGCCGCCATGACGTTTGGCAATCACAATTCCTTCATAGGGCTGAATCCGTTCTTTACCCCCTTCTTGAATTTTGACTCCAACTTTCACCGTATCTCCAACATAAATTTCAGGAAGATCGGCTTTATTGAGTTGCTGCCGGAGGTTTTCAATTTCTTCCGTTTCAATAGTACGGATAATTTCTTCCGCCTTCATAATGATTTTCCAAAACTCACAAGCCCCTATTATAGATCAAAACGGATTGCAAAATCTATATCAAATCAGTGATCAGTCAGTGGAACAAGCATCTTGCCTGTATCTTCAGTGATCAGGGGCATTAACCGTCAACGCTAACGCTAACAGTCAACCTAATGGATTTAATTGTACCCATCATCCTGTTATCAGGGTTAGCCTTCTATGTCGCCTTTAATTTAGGGGCCAATGATGTGGCTAACTCCATGGGAACATCGGTCGGTTCCAAAGCACTGACCTTGAAACAAGCCATAATCATTGCCGGGATTTTAGAGTTTACCGGGGCGGTGTTGTTTGGAGAACGAGTCTCTAAAACCTTAGCTACGGCGATTGTTAATCCCGAAGTCTTTATCTCCAATTCCCAAGTCTTTGTGATTGGGATGATATCGGTGTTGATTTCCACCGGATTGTGGTTACAAATTGCCACCCGTCAAGGATTACCTGTCTCATCGTCCCATGCTGTGGTCGGAGCGATCGCCGGATTTAGTTTTATTGCAGCCGGAGCCAAAGCCGTAGACTGGCGTACCATTGGTATCATTTCTCTCACTTGGTTGGTTACGCCCTTGATTAGTGGCTTAATTGCAGCATTATTTTATACTTTGATTAGACATTGGATTTTAAACCAACCCAATCCTGATCATCAAATTCGAGAATGGATTCCTTGGTTGAGTAGTGCCTTAATCACCATTTTTGGGGTGATCGTTTTTCCAATTTTAAGTGCTCCATTGCAAAAGATCTTAAATCACTGGGGCTCGACGTTGCCTGTTCATGATATTCCTTTAGCGATTGGGGGAATTGCTGCGATGAGTTTAACTTGGATCAGTTGGCGACAATTAGACCAACAGCAAACCCATTCAGCATCAAAATTTGAAAAATTCCCAGGGATAGAAAAACAACTGGCTCAATTTCAGGTGATTAGTGCTTGTTTTGTCGCATTTGCTCATGGGTCAAACGATGTCGGGAATACGATTGCACCTTTAGCTGCAATTGTAGCGGTGCTGAAAACAGGTTCTATTCCTTTAGTTGATCTCGAAATTCCGACTTGGATTTTATTCTTAGGGGGGAGTGGCATTGTTACCGGATTAGCGATTTGGGGTAAAAATGTCATTAAAACCGTAGGAGAAAATATTATTGCTTTGGTTCCCAGTGAAGGGTTTTGTGCGGAATTAGCAACGGCAACAACAGTATTATTAGCGTCTCGTTTAGGACTTCCCGTTTCTACATCCCATGCGTTAGTCGGAGGGGTTGTGGGCATTGGATTGGTGGCAAATACCAAGTCCGTCCGCTTAGATACGGTGCGTTCTATTCTTTTAGCGTGGGTGATTACGGTTCCTACGGCTGCTGTTCTTAGTGCCATTCTGTTTAAACTCATAGAATGGATTTTATAACTCTCAAGTTATAAAATTTTTTAGCGATTCCATGAACTAAAGTTAATTAAGTTTGACTAAGTTTAGACAAGATTTTTAGAGCAGCAGTTAAGACTGGATTGACACTCCCCGCTCTGAAGAGACGGGGATTCTTAAGAGATTTTCACTCTTAAAGGCTGAGTCAAACAACCCCTACCCACTCCGGTAAAACCATTGTGGCTACTTTTCTTTCCAATATTGGCAGCACCATTACAATCAGCATTAATCAAATGTCCTTGTTGAGAACAATACAATCCACGTTTAACCCGTTTTCCAGAAAATTGATATTTCTGGGACGGGTCAGGATTGTAGACGGGAATATGATCACCATCCAAGAAACTTGCCTGACTGGTGTAAGATTCTTCCTGTTCCTGATATTTCAATCCATATCGTTCACACAAGTTTTTGAGTTTTTGTCTAAAACTCCAATGGGGAATTTGAAGAAAATTCTGATGATTTTTCGCTCCGATATTGATTTCTTGTTTAATACCGGGATTAACACCAACAATTACCGTTCCAATTTGATGTTTGATACACCAATTAATAATGTATCGAGCCGATTTGTTCAAATAATCTCTGACAAAATTGTTGCGATTGAGTGTCAATTTAGATTGACGTTTTGTGGTTACCTTGATTTTTTGTAGATCTTTGATACTCTGCAATCTTGCATTTTCCTTGTTAAACCATTGATTAATTGCTTTAAGTGGTTTGCCATCCAAAAGAAAGGATGCCCCAACGGTACTGACACAAGTAGCAAGATTATCAAGTCCTAAATCAATTGCAATAGCATGGTCAGGGTTAACATCTTGAGGTTCGGGTTCTGCTTCCACAACATATTCAATTTCAAAAAATCGAGCATTGTATTTGGGCAGAATTCGCACCTCTTTCAATATCTTCCCATTCAACCGTTCAGGAAAGGGAAGACGGATAGAACCGAATTCCTTTCTGAATGCGTTAGACATAGGGACTTCAAACCCTCCATTTTTTACCTTGATCCGTGGCATAATCAACGGAAAGTAACCTTCTTTTGGAAGGTATTTGGGCAAACGAATTGGCTCAAATCGATACAATCCTTGTTTTGCTGCTTTAATCAAGTTAAAAAAAGAACGGAACGAGCGATCTACCACTTTCAATGTTTGCTGTGCAATATCGGTATTGAGAAGTTTGTAATTCTCATTATCCTTGCATTGATGGTAATTCGATTCATATCTCAAGTATCTTTGTTCAGAAAAATAGAACTGTCTAACCGAGTAAAGCCCTACATTGTAAAGGTTTTTACTCAATCTACACAGTTCTCTCAAGGCAAGGAACTCTTGCTTACTGAGGTCACGAATTTG
>NZ_JBJUDF010000153.1:0-41779 GCF_046067725.1 Planktothrix sp. | reverse complement strand
GCATCAAAACGAGAGTCATTAAATGAATAAATAATTAAGATTAAAATCGGTAAATAAAGAAAGGTAAATACAAGGGTTGCTTGGAGAGCTAATACTGGTTTTTTATAGGTTTGAATCCATTTTTCCAGGGGCGCTATTTTCATGATATTTATTCAATAGAATTTTCTGAATTAGAACTGCGGAAATAAATAAGAACTGGAATTAAAACTAATAGCATTAATCCCATTGATAAAGCTGATCCAAAAGGCCAATGACGAGCTTGTAAAAATTGATTTTGAATTAAATTTCCAATCATAACTGTTTTGGCTCCGCCGAGAATATCGGGGGTAATAAATGCACCTAAAGCGGGAATAAAAACGAGAATAGACCCTGCAAGAATTCCAGGGGAAGTTAAGGGTAAAATAATTCTGAAAAATGTTTTAATATCGTTTGCCCCTAAATCTTGAGCCGCTTCAACTAAGGAAAAGTTGAAGCGTTCAAGGATTGCATACAAAGGAAGAATCATAAACGGTAAATATCCATAAATTAAACCTACAATAACAGCAAAGGGAGTAAACAGTAAATTCAAAGGTTCTTGAATTAAATTTAAACTTTGCAGAACCGTATTAATCAAGCCTTCAGACCGCAAAATAATCATCCAAGCATAGGTTCTAACTAAAAAGTTAGTCCAGAAGGGAATAATCACTAAAAATAACAGTAAATTTCGCCAACGGGGGGAAATTGTGGCAATAAAAAAGGCTAAGGGATAGCCTATGATTAAGCAGATTAAAGTGGTTAAGGCAGCCAGTCCGAGGGAACGTGCAAAAATATTAAGATATAAATCATTGGCTAACCGTTGATAGTTTCTTAAGGTAAATTCCCAAGTTATGCCTCCATAAGTTCCTCGTTCTAAAAAACTATAAATTAAGACAATTACAAGGGGAATAATAAAGAAAATAACTAACCAAAGGGTGGGGGGAAGTAATAGAAGTAATAATTGTCGAGTTTTACGAGTTTTAAGGGGAAAATGGGATGATTTTTGTGGTAAAAAAGCCATAAATTAATATTAAGAAGATTAGAGTCAACGGATGAGAAGGTTTGGGGGAATGAATCTGGGTTTAAGAGTTGATTTCAGATCCAAGATCAGCTATTATGCAACGGGAAAACACATATCCAGCTAAAATTTGCTGTAGGTTACCGTGCAAACGCTCCATTTACCTGAATCAAGTCATCCTCTGGTCAAGTCTCTATTTCATCACAAAGACCAGGAATTGTTAACCCTGTTTCAGAATTATCCTGATCAGGGGAAATACTTTGTTGCTATTTTCTGCCGTTATGCGTTAATTGTCTATACTTTGATTCGTCATTCAGTGCGATCGCCTGTACAAGCTGATTATTTATTTTCTCAAACGTGGCGACATATTTTTTATGAAATGCGCCCTTTAAATTTAAGAGAACAAGATAATACAGAAGGGGGAACAACGCTACAAAACTGGTTAATTAATATCACTGCTATTTGTATTAACCAAGCGGATTTACCCCCGGTTGAATCGATTCAATATTCTTTATCTGTTGCACCTCCTCCTCTGTGGTGTTATGTGGGGTTAGTATTAGATACAATGGAACCTTTATTAAGGTTAATTCTGGTGATGGCGCAAACCTTTCATTGGAGTGAAACTCGAATTTCTGCCTATTTACAAGCCGAAGGAGAATCCGTTTCTCCCAATGAAGTCAAAGAGCTATTAAAAGGAGCTTATCGCGCATTAGGGGATAATTTACCTGCTGATATTCGGGAAATTTATTTTAATGATCAGACTTTAGCGTCTCCGTTAGAAGAAAATCCTGATCAACGAGTTTTTAAACTTTGAATCATACAATCAGATCAGCCTTGCATTAGTTTAAAAACACGCTTCCAGTTTCCGTAATATTCAAAGCTTTTGTATCAACATCTAAATCATTAGTGACTTGAAATTGTACTTCTAAAACTCCAGGGGACGTTGGCTTGGGTCTGACTAATAATAGCCCGCCATCTTGTCGCCGATAGGTTAAAGTAACCGGAGGTGAACCTTGGATTTGAATGGTGGCATTTTGGGCTAACCATTCTTCACGAGTACCCCCAATGAGTTGATATTTAATGGGTACATTTGCATTATTAATTAATTTAAGAGTGACGACTCCATTCACCGCCCCAACTCTAGCACTCGGTAAAGGGAACTGAGGGGGAATATCATCTTTTTTTGCATTATTTTCTGGGTTAGAAGTTGCCGTTGAAGGTGTTGTTGCAGGTGCCGATTGCGGTTGTGCTGACTTACCTGGAGGGGGGCCACCTGCTAATACCATTAGGGATAAATTGCTGAGTCCTGCGCTGAGTGTCAGGAATAAAACGATTAAAGGAAATCGGGTTGTTTTCATGATCTATCCTGCGTTAATCGAGATTGACAAAATTTGGGAGCAGTCGATGTAATCCAGTTTAATCTAAATTAACAATTTGTGGAAATAATTTGACTTTTGTTTAACTTTTACAGAAAATCCAGATTTGTTCAAGTCATCAGGTTTAGGATTGATCGGTTTTTACACAAAATTCAGACTTGGCTCTATAATAGGTGTATCGTCCTGATCTGATTTCCGTCAATAGGTAACAGGTTAAAACACAATATTGTTATCCGTCTCGCTATGAAATTGCTCAAAAAATTACCGATTTTGATCTTATCATTAAGTGTTGTGGTTATCTCTATTTTAGCGATCGCCAAACCTGGGTTTGCTTCACGCCATACTCACCCATTAATCGCTGAATGGATGCCAATTATTCCTGCTAAAATTGCCTGGGTAGCTCCTCAAATTTCTCAAAATAATCGGGTTAAACAACCTGTTAGCCTCAATCAAATTTCTGCAACTTTAGCTTCAACCTGGACAACCAATCACAACAACGCCTCCATTCCGGGATGCAATTGTCCTCAATGTCAATTAGCCGTTTAATTTCACTCCATGAAAAGACTTCTGGTGTTGAGTGAAATTAACAACAACATCAGAAGTTAGCAATAAATTATTAATCATTAATTAGAATTCCTTGGCTCTTTTCACCCAAGCTTCAATTCCTTTTTGAGTCGGTTTACCTGTCGTTGTAAATGCCCAAATCTGGCGTTTTTGTTGAGGGCCATAACTAATATGAATTGGTCGATTTTTCCCATAAAAATAAAGAGAATCAAAGGGAAGTTTTTGTTTTAAAATCCAATCCACTAATTCATCACTGTCTAACTCTACAATCAAGAAATCACAAGCCGCCCCTAATCGTTGACAGTAATAGTCTCCATTCTTTTTAACTTCATGAGCAATATGTTGATCCAGATTCGGGGCAACTCGACCATTTTTTAATCCAGTAATTGGGTCTTTCTTTTCTAAATAAATTCTTAAATCATGGGAACAAAATCCATAGGTTAGCTTAAATCTATCCAAAGTAAAATAATCAATAATTGGATCAATAATATAATAATTTAATTCTTTTAAAGCTTGAATCGATTCTCCTGAATTGGGATAGGGATTAATGTGATCTGAATATTTTTGATAAGTATTCGTACAGGTACAAAAATCATGCAAGCTCAAATATTTCCCTAATTGAACGTCTTTCATAGGTATTCGGCTCAATTTTTGGTTATCCTATAATTAATCATAGCCGAATGCGAAACGACGGTCTCTAGTTTTGTAGTTAACCCAAACACCTAATTGTCCTACCCTAAAGCCATTATGTCTCATCGCACTGAAACCTCTCTGACTCAGGAACTCAAAAGCCATATCCTCATTCTAGGTAGCATTGTTGCATTGCTATGGATTATTGAAATTATTGATTTTTTTGTATTTGGAGGCGCGTTAAATCGTTTAGGAATTCGTCCCCGTTATATCCAAGGGTTAGACGGCATTTTTTTTGCCCCCTTTTTACATGGAAACTTCCATCACTTAACTGCCAATACTTTACCCTTAATTACATTGGGTTGGTTTGTGATGCTGCGAGGTGTTAAAGATTTCTTTACTGTGACATTCATCACGATGATTGTTAGTGGTTTAGGAGTGTGGTTATTCGCTTCTCCCTATACTATTCATATTGGAGCAAGTGGCGTTATTTTTGGATATTTAGGATTCTTGCTATTAAGAGGATTTTTTGAACGGAGTTTCGTTTCTATTGTCTTATCCTTACTCGTGGGTTGGCTGTATGGCGGTTTATTGTGGGGCGTTTTACCCTTACAATATGGGATTTCTTGGCAAGGACATTTATTTGGATTGATCGGCGGTGTCTTCGCTGCACAAATACTAGCTAAATCTTACCGAACCAAAGCCTAATTTAATTTAAAATAGAGAGAATTTTTAATCAACATTAACTTTAAAAACGTTGATCAAGAATTAGTGATGAGGATTGAAACACTAATACACTTTTCCGATTTTGTATTTGTAATTGCAGCTATCGCAAAAATCCTGTTGGGGTTGGGTCTTCTAACCCCTATCATTTGTGTAGCAGCTGACCACAGTCCTCGTTTTTAAAATTTTATTTTTCGGATTTATTACTAATTTTAAATGAGATTTTATTTTCATATTAATAATCCTTTATTGCCAACCCAATACAGCAACAGCGAGTTAACAGACAACATTCCTGAATGAGTTGCCATTCCTCCTGACTCCTAACTTCTAACTTCTAGCCCCTGCTATAACCCCTTCACCCGATTTAACAAAAACGGAGCTATTTCACTAACAGGTAGGATATATTGAGCCGCCCCTAATGCAATGGCTTCTGCGGGCATTCCAAAGACTACACAACTGTCTTGATTTTGAGCAATCGTTAACCCTCCAGCCTCAGCAATGGCTTTCATCCCATCAGCCCCATCCCGCCCCATTCCTGTTAATAAAACCCCAGCCGCCGACGCTCCATAAAATTGAGCAACCGATTTTAAAGTAACGGTCACCGAAGGGCGATGACCACCTAAAGGAGGTGCAGTTGAGTAACTAAAGCGACCATTACGGCTCAATTCTAAATGATGTCCTTCTGGTGCAAAATAAACCCAGCCCGCTTGAGGCATTTCTCCTGCCGTCGCAATTTTAATTGATAAACGGCATTCTCCATCCAACCAAGTGACTAACCCTTGCAAAAATCCTTCAGTAATATGCTGAATACAAACCACCGGAACGGGAAAATTACTCGGAAGTTGAGTCAAAATGGTATGTAAGGCTTGAGGGCCACCTGTCGAGGCTCCAATGGCTAACATTCTAATCGTTTTACAACAGAGGACAGAAAGTTTTGAGAGATCAACCCCAGTGGACAAGGGAGGCGGTGAAAACGGTGTGCGAGCCACTGGGTCATGGGTGGGGGTTGGAATTGACGGTAGCTTGTTCACAGGAACAGATGATAAAGGTGGGGAAGATTTACGATGTTTCGTAAAAACTTTCACTCCCGAAAGCACTTTAATTTTTTGAATTAATTCCTGCCCAATTAACTCATAATCGGAAGCTAAACCCGTTTTCGGTTTCGGAAATACATCAACCGCCCCAGCATTTAACAGTTGAAAAACATTATGGGTATCATCAGCTTGAACGGAGGCACTAATCACTAAAATCGGACGAGGATAAAGCACCATGACTTCTTGAATAAATTCCAGTCCGTTCATCTGCGGCATATGAAAATCGGTACAAATCACATCCGGTTGTACAGTGGGAACTAATGTTAATGCTTCCTGACCTGTTCGAGCCGTTCCCACAACACAAAGGTCTGAAGAAATTGATAGAATTCGTTTCAGAATAATTAACGCAACCGGAGAATCTTCAACTAAGAGAACTCGAATTGGCATTTGTTAGGAGATGGTCAGTTGTTGGTTGACAGTCAACAGTTAAAAGTCAACGGTCAACGGGTTAGGGTGAGATACCCCCGCACCTAGATCATACCAGTCTTTTTAGAGTGTCTATCAAAACCTCTTGATTAAAAGAGGCTTTCGTAATGTAGGCATTTGCTCCGGCTTCTGCTCCTTTGCGTTTATCTTCATCAGAAGCAAGAGAGGTGACAAGAATAATCGGCAGTTCACTATATTCTTGATGTTGTCGAATTTTTGCGGTTAAACTTAATCCATCGAGATTTGGCATTTGGATATCAGAAACAACCGCATCAAAGGAACGAGTGGTAAGTTTATTAAACCCATCTAACCCATCAACAGCCGTGACCACTTCATAACCCGCAGATTCTAAAATTCGTTTTTCCTGGGTACGAGTTGCAATGGAATCTTCCACTAATAAAATCACAGGTTTATGGGCGGATGACTCCTGAATCTTTAATGAAGAACGCACAGGGGCAGATGTTATGGCTCCTGCTTGCTTGCGGACGGATTTAATTAAATCTTGAGGACTTAAAATAATACAAACTTCCCCTGTTCCTAAAATCGTTGCCCCTGCAACATTTCTCACCCGTTTTAACAACTGGCTTTGAGGTTTTAAGACAACATCTTGCTCATCAATTAACGCATCGACAAATAATCCTAATTTGTCTTCACCAACTTTTAAAATAATACAAGGTAAGGAAACATCAACCGCACCCAAAGTTTCATTTTTTTTCTGCTTTTGATTGGGTGAATTTCGCTGGCTTTCTCCTGAATTTGACCGTTGCCAATTTGTTGGAGTCAAGGAGGAATTTGGCTGATTAAAAGACTGAAGAAATGAAGGAGACATGGAAAGCAGAGATTGGGCATCTGTAGACCCAGTTCTTTCGGAATTAACAGTCGATTCAACTAAGCGAATTTCTAATAAATCTGAGAGTTGAGCCACTGAAATCGGTTGCTCTTCAAACACAATCGTTTCTCGCCCTTCAATGGAAAAAATTTCATGGGACATCACCAACCGAGTCATCTGGACAAACTCAACGGGAATAGCATAAGAAATCCCTTGAACCGACACAATTAAAACGTGAGCCGTTGCTAATGTCGTTCCTAATTGAATCCGAAATAAACATCCTTTTCCGGGTGTAGAATCAACTTGAATAATTCCTTTTAATCGTTCAACATTGGTTCGTACCACATCCATGCCAACACCCCGTCCTGATACTTCCGTGACCACCGTTCGGGTCGTAAAACCTGGAGTAAAAATTAAAGCATGAATTTGTTGGAGAGTCATTCCTAATAATTCTTCTGTTTGACAAATTCCTCGTTTTAAAGCGGTTTGTTTAATTTGTTCAATATCTAATCCTCGACCATCATCCTTAACTTCTAAAACAACATGGGTTGCCGTTTGATAACCTTTTAATTCAATTTTTGCAACGGTCAATTTCCCTTTTCTTTCCCGTTCTTCTGGCGTTTCGATTCCATGATCAATGGCATTTCTTAAAATGTGCATCAACGGATCTTTCATTTCTTCTAAAATCCGTTTATCAGCACGGGTATCTCCACCAGCAATCACTAATTCAATTTGTTTTCCTTGTTGTCGGGCTAAATCCCGTACCATTCGGGGAAATAAATTAAAAATTGTTGATAAAGGTAATAATCGCAGTGTCCGAACTCCATCTTCGAGTTCATCACTAATCGTTTCTAAGCGAGCAATATCTTCTGAAAAAGTATTTCTGAGTTGATTAATTAACTGTCCCAACTTTTCTAAACGTTCAGCACTGCGATGATAATAATTTTGGAGTTGCCCCATAGTTCCATTACTAGAATGATGTTGATTGAGGCGATTTTCTAAGTCATGAACAACAAACCGATTCACAAACGCATCTCGACTCCATTCTTCCCATAAACTGGTAATTTCTTCAATTTCATTCAATCGATGGGCAATGCGAATTTTTGTAACTGTTAATTCTCCTGTTTGGGTCATTAACCCATCTAAATTACTGGTCGGAACTCGAATAGTTTCAATTTTATAAGCCGTTTCTGGGGTAGCGACCACAGGAACCTTAGAATGAGAAGCCGTCTTGGAAATGAGTTCTGGGTTCGGTTCGGGGCTGGCTAAAACCGGAAGCTTAGAATCAGAAGCCATCTGGGAAATCGCTTCTGAGTTCGGTTCTGGGGTGGCTACAACCGGAATCGGAGCAAGTTTCTCCTTCTGTGTCTGTGGAGGTTCAACCCCTACAGAGACAGGGACTGGGGGAGCACCGGGATCGGGGGGAGCACCGGGAGGACTAACAGGTTTGGCCCCCATGAGATAGGCAAGACTTTGAAAGGTATTAATTCCAGAGGCTTCTCCGGTGACTGCCTCATGAACTAATTGACCTATGGCATCAATACCATGGGAAATCCGATCAACTAATTCAGCAGAAAGAGTGGTTTCTTGACGTTTTAAACTGCCTAATAAATGTTCAATTTGGTGGGCTAAAGTGGCAATATCCTTTACCCCCAGCATTCCCGCATCCCCTTTTAGGCTATGGGCTTCTCGCAATAATTCTTCTAGTTTTGTCGTATCATTGGGATTTTTCTCCAGATATAACAATCCATCATCCAAGTTTTGCAAATGTTCTGCACTGGCGGTTTTAAAAACTTCTCGCAGTTCATCATCTTCAATCATCATAGGTGCTTAATCCTTTGACTGTAATTCAATATAGTTTAATTTTTGCAACAGTTATTAAACAATGGAATTGAGGTCTAAGGCAACTTCATTCAATTTTTGCATTCCTATTTTTGCTTGACCTAAACCATTGGCTGTTTCTCCCACACCTTGGCTTAAACTATTCATGGCATCTAAAATCTGTCCAATGGCAATCGCTTGTTGTTTAACATTCAGAGAAATTTGTTGATTATTCAAAACCACATTATTTACGGCTTCAGCGACCCCTGCAAAGGCATCTGCCGTTTCTTTGGCTAATTCCACACTGAATAACACTGTTTTTGTGCCTTCTTCGGTTGCCATAACCGTTGAATTAATTGCCATTAAAATATCAGCAACTAAAGTATTAATTTTTAAAGCCGATTTTCGACTTTCATCCGCTAATTTCCGAATTTCTGTTGCAACAACCGCAAATCCTTTCCCATGTTCTCCGGCTCGAACTGCTTCCACCGCAGCATTTAAAGCTAACATATTGGTTTGATTTGCTAAATCACTAACCAATTCAGAAATATTCCCAATTTGATTAGTTTGTTCACTTAATCGAATAATTTGTTGAGCAATGGCTTCCACTTTGACCTGAAGATTTCCCATCCCTTCTAAGGTACTATTGACCGCTTGTTTCCCCCCTTCTGTTAATCCTAAAGCTTGTCTAGCTCCAAATGTTGCTGACTCAGCTTGTTGGGCAGTTGATTGAGAAGAAGCACTTAATTCATCCATTGTGGTTGTTGTTTGATGGACAGAAGCCGCCTGTTGATTTGCCGTTCGTTCTTGTTCTTCGATGGTCGCTGCAATTTCAGTGGAAGAAGTTGCAATCACCTGTGTGGCGCGATGAATAGTTCCACTAATATTAACGGCAATGGATAAAGCAATTCCAATCGCTCCAATTAAAATTAAAATTGAACCCAAGATTAAAGCATATAATAACCATTGTAAAGATTCTTCGGTATTGTCAGTTTGTTGTGCTAACACTGAGCGTTCAAAGTCTGAAAACTTTAAGCTTTGAGCATCAAACTCCTGCACATATTGAGTACCAATTCTGGCTTGCTCAATGGCTAATTCAATTTTACCTTCATTTACTAAATTAAAAGCTTTTCGAGCAATAACATCATATTGTTTAACATAATTATTGAGATTATTTAAACGTTGTTTCTGCTCTTCACTGATAATTAAAAGAGCGATATCCTGAGAGGCTTCCCTGTAAGTATTCAATGCGATTTCATATTCATTGATAAATTCTGCATTTTTTAAGGATAAATATCCCCTAAGATTCCGAATCATTCCTTGAGCACCGCGCTCCATCAAGTTAACTTCTAAAATTACATTTTGAACTCGCTCTACTTCTTTAAAAATATTAGAAACTTGGTTGATGCTTCCGTATACTATTACCGTGAGTCCAATGAACAAAGAAACGGGAATAGTATAGCCTAATAATAATCGTTCTCTGAGTTTTAAGTTAGTTAGCATTTTATTTTTTTTATTGACGGTTGACAATTGACAGTTTAAGGTTGGCTATTGGCTGGAAATCAAAAACCAACAAGCTACCTCATTTTAAACTTCTTGATCTACCACTAATTCACCTTGAGTCATAATTTTTGTAACATTGAGAATACTCATCATTTTGTCTTTATAAAAAGCTGTCCCTTGTAAATATTCATCCTGTTTCAAATGAACCGCAGTTGGAATTGTTTTAATCTCAGATTCTTTGAGGTACATAACATCATAAATTCCTTCAACTAATATTCCTGACACAATATCATGAATTTTAATAATCATTGCTTTAGATAAAGTTTGTGATCTTTCTAAAGGTAAATTCACCAAACCTCGAATATCAACTAAAGTTAAAATTTCCCCTCGTAAATTCATATTTCCGACAATATGGGGAGGAGTACAAGGAATGGGTGTGACATGATGAATATCGGTAAACTCTCGGATAATCTCTAAATTAACCCCAAAGTATTCTCCATTTAAACCAATCACCGCTAAAGGTACTAAACCTACAAAATCTTGGTTCTCCAAGCAACGCCTTAAATTTTTAGCTCGTTCTTGAAAAATAGCCCGTTCTTCTGGCGTTGCTTCCGGGCAAAACACAAAATTATGTTGAGTTTTGAAATTAAATTTTGTTGAAAATTCAGTGAATTGTTCCTGTTGATTTTCTTCCAGATGACTCTCGGCTTTGTCTAAATTAATATCCCTTAAGGAGTGACTAATATACTGAATTAGAGTTTCAGGATTCAAAATCATGACTAAATATTCATCGACTTGAGCAATTCCTTGAATATAATAAGAATTATGAACTGAATTGAATTCCTGCTGGAGATGATAAGCGAGTTCAGTTTTAATCGTATCAGTTGCGATGAATTGGACTTCATAAACTTCATTAACAATAATTCCGATTCTAATATTATTAAATTTTAAAAGAATGACCCGATCTAATATAGAATATTTGGCAGGAGGATAACCTAATCGAATGCTGAGATCAATAATTGGGATTAACTCCCCACGTACATTAATTAAACCCACTAAATCATTAGGAGCCGAAGGAACTGGAGTTAATTCGGGTAGGAAAAAAATCTCTTGAACCGCAGACGCTGTGATAGCATAACGCATCAACTGAATTGCAAAAATAAGATAAGCATGATTACTATTCATAGGTCGAGTTTTGTCTTGGGTGTTTTAGTGTCAGTGAACAGTCATTTAGGATATTAATAGTTAACCATTAACAGTCAACAGGTAAATGTTTCCTTTCTAAAAAAACAATTAAATCTTCAGCCGTTACTCCTTCTAAATGTTCAATTCTCATATTGGGGGGTAAGGATTTGAGCAGCCCTAAAGCGGTACTATACATTTTAATCGCTCTTGTATCATCTCCCTCTTGTTCATAAATCGATGCAAGTTCCAGATAAGCAGGAACCGATGAAGGCAGCAAATAAATAATCCGTTTAGATAATAATTTAGCTCCCGTAAAATCTTCTTGTTCTTGAGCAATCCGCAGCAATAAATAATAAGTAGAAATCGATAAAGAATCTATTTCCAGAGCTTTTTTACAGTAAAAAACTGCTTTTTCGTATTGTCCTAAATTTGCGGATGCTTGTGCTAATAAATAATAGGCATCAAATTGAATTTCAGGTTTTAGATTTCGGGCTAAAATTCTGCCTTCCTGTCCTCCTAGTGTTAATTCCTGAGTTCTACTTCCCAGTTCCCGATTGATTAAAAAATGGTGACTACTTTGAAGGAATTGCTCAACTTTCTGAATCACTGTTTTATACTGTTTATTTTTAAAAAATTGTTTGGCTTCTTCCAAAGTGTTTTTAGAACCATTATTGGATTCACGTTGATAACTCTCCTGTTTATTATTCGCCTTATTTTGTAGATATAAATCAGATAAAGGCAAATGATGATCAACCTGGCTATTTTGATTAAAATTAATTGGAGCTTGAACTAAAACAGATTCTTCAATCAAAATAATCGGCTTTTGATAAACAATAGATTCCGGGTAAATCTTGGTTTGAAATCGCTCAATCGCATTCCGTTCGGAAAGCTCAGAACAAGCTTGATGATTTAATTCTGCATGACCTGTAATTAAATAACCTCCCGGTTTCAGAACTTGATGAAATTTATAAACAACTTGATTGATATACTCTTTTTCAAAATAAACAAATACATTTCGACAAATAATTAAATCAACATCTTGAATCGCTGTATAATTAGGATCATAATACTGATCTTTGACTAAATTCAACTTGAAAAACTTCACTGAATTCTGAGTCAAAGAGTTGATTTTCCACTCTTGTCCTTGTCTCAAAAAATATTGATTTCTGATATCGGGATCAACCATGCGAAAAGACCAAGCTGTATACAACCCTTGTTTACCTTTGTTTAAGGCTTCTTCATTAACATCAGTTCCCAAAATATTAATATTCCAGCTATTCCAATCAGGAAGTAATTGTTGCAGCAAAATTGACAAAGTATAAGGTTCTTCTCCCGTTGAACAACCGGCACTCCAAAGGGTTAAGGTTTTTGTTTTTTGTCGTGACTCGATTAACTCCGGTAAAATCACCCGTCGCAGTAAATTAATTTGACCTTGATCTCTAAAAAAATAACTTTCAATCGTTGTAATCAAAGGAATTAATTGTTTCCATTCCTGCTGGCTTGTTAGAGTATCCGCACTTAATAAATTAAAGTAAGCTTCGGGGTTTAGTAATTTCAAAGCTTTAACTCGTACCTTAATCTTTTGAGTCAATCCAGCATAGTCTTGTAACCGAATGGATAATCCCATCTGAGTCGCAATAAGCTGAATAAAACGTTCGATTAGTTCTGGTTCCATGAGCAATGTCAGGCGGTGAGAAGAGCGTTAAATAAAAATTATCAGAAAAATCCAACCAGAGGGCGGGTTTTTAAAATAATGAAAGGCTGTGGTGAAAAGTAGACTCTGATCAATAAATTATACGATTTCTTGTTAAAAACTAACAGATTTGACTAACGAACAGGAGAAGAGGAGCAGGGGGAGAAGAGGAGAAGGGGGGGATGAGGAGAAGAGGAGCAGGGGGGATGAGTTAGGCCTGCGTATCCATCCCGATAAATTGGGGAGGAGATAAGTAAGGAGGAAGACGAGAAAAAGAGCATTTTTTTTCGATTCCTTCCCCTGCCTCCCCTGCTCCCGGTGCCTCCCCTGCTCCCGGTGCTCCTCTTCTCCCTCTTCCATCTTAAGCGGGATAAATCCGCAAACGACGATTCGGTTCTTCCCCAAAACTATTCGACTTCAAGCGATAATGTTCTACTAATTCATGCTGCATTTTTCGGACTTGGGGAGACCGAGGTAGCAATTCCACAGGTTGTCCCTTGGGAATCACAATTTGTTCCACAGCCAAACGTGCTTCTTCTAACGCTTCAATTTCATCAGAAGAACCACCCGACGCAAACAAACTTAAATCAGCAATCTCCGGGGTACTGGGATCTTCCATGTTCAATAAACGGCGCAGTGCCCGTGCAATTTGGGGGGGTGTTCCTGATTTAATCGTATGGATCGGAATTTGACGAGTTTTGGCAACATGACGCATTTTCGATTGATTCCGAATATGCGATCGCAACGCTAATACCACATCAGCACTATCAATATCCTTTGTCAAGATCACAGGTAAAGATAAAGTCTGAATCACCTGTTCAATTTGGTGGCGAGGAATCCCATAGGGATAAATACTTAAAGACGAACCCTCCCCCAGATTTTGAATCAAAGGAAATTCTTCATGACTGTGCCATTGTGTCACCCCAGAAAACGACTGTTCCAACAGTTGTTCAAAATATTGAGATTCCGATGTCGCTTTTTCTAATTTTTCCGATACAGTAGGAACCGCCATCATTTTTCCTGACCCTCGTAACCCTCGAAGACCGGGCATCGTAGCCACTGGTTCACGGGATTTACTCGGTGAGCGTCCTTCTAAAGAAACAGGAGTTGGGGGAGTATATCGTTCTTCCACAATGTTGACTTCACCTTCATCATTGAGAGTCCGAATTTGCAATGTCGGTTGCAGTCCCCGTAATAAATGATCAATCGTTGTCGCGACCGATTCATGCACAACCCATCGTTGCTGCTCTAGCATTTCAATAGCAATATCAAAGGTCGGGGGTGCTTTCCGTTCTAACACCGTTTTTTGAGATCCGCGCCGTCGAGCTTCATCATCTCCTAAAGTAACCGCTTGAATTCCCCCAATTAAATCTGCTAAAGTAGGGTTTTTCATTAAGTTTTCAATGCGATTACCGTGGGCTGTGCCAATCAATTGTACCCCCCGTTCTGCAATCGTCCGAGCCGCTAAAGCTTCTAGCTCTGTACCAATCTCATCAATGACAATCACCTGGGGCATATGGTTTTCCACAGCCTCAATCATGACTTGATGTTGTAGTTCAGGACGAGCCACCTGCATCCGACGTGCTCTTCCAATGGCAGGATGGGGAATATCTCCATCCCCAGCAATTTCATTAGAAGTATCAATAATCACCACCCGCTTCTCTAACTCATCAGCTAATACACGAGTAATTTCTCGCAGTGCCGTTGTTTTCCCAACCCCAGGACGACCCAGCAGTAAAATAGATTGACCCGTTTCTACCAAATCTCGGATCATTCCTATTTTTCCAAAGACTGCTCGACCCACACGGCAAGTTAAACCAATAATTTTTCCGGTACGATTACGAATTGCGCTAATTCGATGTAACGTTTGTGATAGTCCGGCTCGGTTGTCGCCACTAAACTCCCCAATCTGCGAGATGCAATGTTCCAGATCTTGCAAAGACACAGGGAGTTCTGAGAGATATTCGGCAGAATTCGGAAAACGAGCTTCTGGAAGACGGCCTAAATCCATCACAATCTCAATCAACGTATCTCGTTGCGGATGCTGTTGCAAATTCTGCCGAATTTCATCGGGAACAACTTCAAGTAATCTGTTCAGGTCGTCTGTAATTTGCATACTCAAATCAGTAAACAGTAAACAGTTAATCAGTTATCAGTTATCAGTTAACGGTGATAAATTATTAGTTATTTGCATGAATGCTAAAAACCAAAACGTTTATTAATCACTCATTACGGATAACTGATTCCTGATTTGAGTTGGGAAACAAGAGTAGAGGCTTTACCCACCGCTTGCCACAGCAAGTCAGGGTTCGCTTCAAGTAGAGAGCTACCATAGCCTGTCTCTACCTGATGAAATGTCCTGTCCTCATTCAAAAATTCAGGTCTTGGGGAAAGCCGTTTCTCCCCAGGCAGAGATTGTGTCTTGAATTTTAGAGTTTGGCGGGATTCTAACTCCTCTAAAATGGGTGATAACAGGACACGCGCATAGCTTCCATAGGCTATACCAGCCACCCAATGACCGTCATCAATTGAACGGATACCATTTTCAATGGACGGTTGAACAGGTCTATCAGGTAAGTGACGAACGGAGTTGATCACAGGTGGATGATCCGTAACCGATGATTGTAAAAGCCCAAGGGATTTGAGCTTGGCTACAGTATAATCGTTTGTGCCACCAGCAAGTTGTACATATCCCGGTAAATTTGCCGATAAAATTTTTTGACACAGTTTCACGGTTTTGGTGGTCGTACCTACCCCAATATCTCCACTCATCGGTCGCCCATCGGTTTGCCAAATTAACGGGCACTCAAGGGGAGTGATCAGCTTATATAAAGTTTGGAGATATTCAACCACACCCTCTCCATCCGGGCAGCTAATCGCAATTAATTTGAGTTTTTGAAGATACGGTTGAATACTATTCCACAGCCGTTTAAAGTCGGTTTCTCGCCCAATTTGGGTATGAATTTCCAGCGCATCTACTCCAGTTTGTAAAATTAACGGCGCAATCACATCGGGACGGTAAACGTAAGAACGGGCATAAATCAGATCACTAGGACAAATTGGAATACAGCGTCCGCAACCATAACATAATTGATCAATAACACCGGATTTGACCGGGGAAAATTGGATCGCCCCTGTGGGACAAACCGTTTCACAAGGTCGTTTGCAACTTGATGGACAAGCAGTCGCCTCAAATTCGGCTTTGCGAAAATGGGGATCTTCACCATCATTGAGACTGACCATTAACCAAGGACGATAGCGATAACCAAATCCCAAAGCTTGAGCTTGTTCACCTAAAGATTCGGCTTGTACTAAGGCTTCCTGAGTCATCGCAATCACCGCCGGATCTGCCGCCACATCAATACAGTCTGCCCCTGCTAAGGTATAAGCTAAGGTTAAACTTCTCACCGCAGGTAAATATTGGTAACTAGCTCCGCAAATCAGCTTAAACCAATTACCTTGTTGTAATGCGGTTAATGGGGAATTCATTTGTCGTCACACTGTCTATCATAGCGAAGTAAGTAAGACTCCTGCTACACTCCTAGGAGTTAACGGAGAATCAAGATCTAAAGTTAAAAAAATAAGTTGGGTGAAGACCCAACTCATTTGGCAACTTAAACTCCCAATTAACAATAAAGTTCAAGCTGCCACGTTGACATCCTTAAGGGGTGTCCACTGCACCACTCTGGCTCCACCCATCTCCACCACCAGCTTGAGACGAGGTTCTTGCTGGGGGAGTTGAGTTAAATACGCCACTTCTTGACTCGACAAAATATGACCTTCAATGATCCAGAGGACTAAACCTTTCGATTTCGCAGGGAGTTGATCTAACTGTGTATTTAAAATGGGTGGAACATAATAAACATTACCCACGGCTGCGTCATTACCACTGCTTTTTTTGCCTAAGTGGGGAGGACGAACCCCATGAACGCTTGTTAAATAGGCTGCTAAATCTCCTAAACCTCGTGCAGACAGATTATAGGTTGTATATCCATTCGCTCGTAACCGACGACGATACCGCCCCTCAAATCCTCCTTCAAGGGGAATATACAGCCCTAAAGCTCCGTATGTTTCTAAATCTCGAATTAACTTGCTCCCGGTTGTAATCAATGGCATAACTCGATCATGAACCTCATTTACTAAATCTGGCTTATCTTCGCTTGAAATATTTTGACATAATCTCCCGCTTCATTGATGCTACGTCGCTGATCCCAACTTCCCTAGATTTAATACAAATCTTATCCAACTTCGGCTTAACCCTTGACAGTTAATTAAAATTACCCTAAAATCAAAAATTGTCGCTAATTGGGCAAATACTGTTGGCTTCCCCAAAGCTAAATTTCTAGGCGGTGAAAGCGTCGTGTTAGCGGTGTTTGCTCCAAGGAATTAGTGATTGGGCATCAATCAGTGAAGCCGAATCCGCCAGGAAACAGCAACCCACTGACATTAAACCCTACACAAATTCAGCATCAATGTAGAGAAGAGGTTTTCTCACACTCTACATCGGGTTTAAGCCGTCAGAACAGGATACTGAGTAGCGTGCTGCTCAAGTCCCGGCGACATACGGGCAGAATCGAGGGCTATCCTCGATCCGCAAACAGCTTAAAACTTGTTGATAGCCTGAAACTGTTCTAAACTCCCCAGGGTTGATCCTCCTAAAACGGCGGGAGACCATTTTGGTGTGTTTAAACATCCACAAGCCATTTTCAAAAAAAGATGTCTTGTGCATTTCAGCAAGCGGATTCTTCCTAACGGTTGATCCGAACTTTATTGTAATGCGTAGAAAAGAGAGGCTAGTTTAAGTGTCTGTAGGTATCCTCGGCACAAAAGTCGGCATGACCCAAGTGTTTGAAGCGGAAAGCGGAAAAGCAATTCCCGTCACCGTCATTCAAGCGGGGCCTTGCATTGTTACCCAGATTAAAACCGAACAAACCGATGGTTACACTGCCATCCAGTTAGGATACGGTGAAGTTCCCGATAAAAAACGCAAGCTTAATACCCCTAAATCTCCCAGCAAAGAGGTGAACAAGTATCTCAGCAATGCGGAACAGGGACATTTAGCCAAATCTGGCGGAACCCTGGTGCGTCACCTCAAAGAGTATCGCGTCAGCGAAACCGGAAACTTTGAATTAGGTCAACAACTCAAAGCGGACATTTTCACCCCCGGACAACTGGTGGATGTGAGTGGAACTAGCATGGGTCGTGGTTTTTCGGGTTATCAAAAACGCCATAACTTTAAACGGGGCCCGATGGCTCACGGTTCAAAAAACCATCGTCTTCCCGGTTCAATCGGCCCTGGAACCACCCCAGGACGGGTTTACCCCGGAAAACGCATGGCCGGACATTATGGAGCCAGCCAAGTCACCACTCGCAAATTAACCGTTGTGCGTGTTGATCCTGAACGTAACCTGCTGTTAGTCAAAGGGGCAGTTCCTGGCAAACCCGGTGGTTTGTTAAGTATCGCACCCGCTAACTTAGTCGGTGGCAAGTAGAGGAGAAAACAACCATGGTTGATTGTGTAGTCCGAAATTGGCAGGGTGAAAGCGTAGGACAAGCAACCCTTGACCTGAAAGTCGCATCCGAAGAAAATGCCAGCCACATTGTCCATAGAGCCTTAGTACGGCAAATGGCGAATGCTCGTCAAGGCACAGCCAGCACCAAAACCCGTTCAGAAGTTCGAGGCGGGGGGCGTAAACCTTGGCGTCAAAAAGGAACCGGTCGCGCTAGAGCAGGTTCCATCCGGTCTCCCTTATGGCGAGGCGGGGGGGTGATTTTTGGGCCTAAACCCAGAGATTATTCCCATAAAATCAACCGCAAAGAAAGACAATTAGCACTGCGAACAGCGTTTCAAAGTCGCGTTGAAGATCTGATTGTCGTTGAAGAATTTGCGGATCAGTTTTCTCGACCCAAAACCAAAGACTTAGTATCGGCGATGACCCGTTGGGGCATTGACGCCGAAGCAAGAGTGCTCTTGGTGTTACCTGAGAAACAACCCAACGTTTACCTATCCGGTCGCAACATCCCCAAACTCAGAATGTGCTTGGCCGATAGCCTCAACGTTTATGACGTGCTGGCGGCTGACAAAATCGTCACCACGGCTGCTGCTCTTGCCAAAATTCAGGAGGTTTACGGTGACTGAATTTCATCATAATTCGGCCGATCTGATTGATTTGGTCAAGCGTCCCATTGTGACTGAAAAAGCGACGATGTTAATGGAGCGCAATCAGTTCACCTTTGATGTTGATCTCAAGGCAACCAAGCCGATGATCAAACAAGCAATTGAACTGTTATTCCCCGTTAAAGTTAAAGCCGTTAATACCTTAATTCCGCCTCGGAAACGTCGTCGGGTCGGTAAATTTGTTGGGTATAAACCACGCTACAAACGGGCAATTATCACTTTGGAGGATGGGGAGCCTCTGCGTAAGGTTCTGTTCCCAGAGGTGTAATCAGTTATCAGATCATCTGCCATCAGGAATTAGTCAAAAAGTTCAAAGTTAATCGTTAATCCTTAAAACTTAAACAGCATTAAGATTTAACTGACAACTGAGCACTGACAACTGATAACTGAGCACTGGCAACTGATAGAGGAATTGAAAAGAATCTAAGGATTAAACATGGGAATTCGTTCATACCGACCCTATACCCCCGGAACACGCCAACATACAGTTTCCGATTTTTCAGAAATTACCCGCTCTGAACCGGAACGTTCTTTAACGGTTTCCTTACACCGCGATAAAGGACGGAATAACCGGGGTGTGATTACTTGTCGCCATCGCGGAGGCGGACATAAGAAACTGTATCGGATTATTGATTTCCGCCGGGATAAACACAACATCCCTGCCAAAGTGGCTGAGATTGAATACGATCCCAACCGCAATGCTCGGATTGCCCTGTTGTACTACACCGATGGCGAAAAACGCTATATTCTGCATCCGGTGGGATTAAAAGTCGGAACTATGATTGTTTCCGGCCCCGATGCGCCCATTGAAATCGGCAATGCCCTGCCCTTAGCTAAAATCCCGTTAGGGACAGAAGTTCATAACGTTGAATTAGTGCCCGGTAAAGGGGGACAAATTGTTCGGGCTGCGGGTGCAACCGCTCAAGTGATGGCAAAAGAAGGTAACTATGTCACATTGAAACTGCCTTCTGGAGAACAACGGAAAATTCCAGCCAAATGCTACGCCACCATCGGACAAGTTGGCAACATTGATGCTCGTAACATCAGCATCGGGAAAGCCGGTCGTACCCGTTGGAAAGGTCGTCGTCCTGAAGTTCGTGGTAGCGTCATGAACCCTGTAGATCACCCTCATGGTGGTGGAGAAGGACGCGCCCCCATCGGTCGCTCTGGCCCGGTTACACCTTGGGGTAAACCCGCTTTAGGGGCGAAGACTCGCAACAAGAAAAAACGCAGTACCGCTTTAATTGTTCGTCGTCGTCGCAAATCCTCGAAACGGGGTAAAGGTGGACGGCAAACTTAATCTTGTTGTCTGTTGCTTGTCAACGGCCAACGGTCAACGGTTAACTGTCAACTGTCAACACATTAACTATGTCTCGTTCTCTCAAAAAAGGCCCATTTGTGGCGGATCATCTCCTCAGCAAAGTTGAAAAATTAAATGCCAAAGGAGAGAAACAAGTCATCAAAACTTGGTCAAGAGCATCCACGATTATCCCCCAAATGGTCGGTCATACCATCGCTGTCCATAACGGAAAACAGCACGTCCCTGTGTTTGTTACCGATCAAATGGTGGGTCATAAATTAGGGGAATTTGCGCCAACTCGCACCTTCCGGGGTCACGCCAAAAGTGACAAAAAAGCTCGCCGTTAATCAGTTATCAGTTAACAGTCACCAGTCATCAAGAGTAGCGTTGATGTTGGGAATTCAAGGTTAACAACCGACATCCCTATCAATTGGCAGCAACCTGTGACTCCCTATGGCAAGTCTCTACAACTGATTACTGATTACTGATTACTCATTACTGATTACTGATTACTGATTACTGATTACTCAATCATGGCTACAGATACTAGCACTGAAGTAAAAGCGATCGCCCGTTACATTCGGATGTCACCTTCTAAGGTCAGACGAGTTTTGGATCAAATTCGGGGGCGATCCTATCGAGAAGCTCTGATCATTCTGGAATTCATGCCCTATCGCTCTTGTGAACCGATTCTCAAGGTATTACGGTCTGCGGTAGCGAACGCTGAACATAATCAAGGCTTAGATCCAGCAAACTTAGTGATTTCTCAGGCTTACGCCGATCAAGGCCCTAGCATCAAACGGTTTAGACCCCGTGCCCAAGGTCGGGCTTACCAAATTCGCAAGCCGACTTGTCATATTGTGGTTGCTGTCGCCCTAAAAGCGTAAACAACTCAGAATTGAAAACCTCATCCTTAATCTGCTATGGGACAAAAAATTCATCCTGTTGGGTTTCGACTGGGAATTACCCAAGAGCACAGATCTCGTTGGTTTGCTGATTCCAAACAGTATCCTGAACTGTTACAAGAAGACCATACCATTCGGGAATTTGTTCGCAAAGAACTCAGCAATGCCGGGATTTCTAAAGTCCGAATTGAGCGCAAAGCCGATCAAATCGATTTAGAAGTCCAAACCGCTAGACCCGGTGTTGTCGTTGGTCGGGGAGGAACAGGGATTGAATCTCTGCGCCTCGGTCTTCAGAAAAAACTGGGGTCACATCGGCAAATTCGGATCAACGTGGTAGAAGTTGCCCGGGTTGATGCTGATGCCACCTTGATTGCCGAGTATATCGCCCAACAACTAGAAAAACGGGTTTCCTTCCGTCGGGTTGTGCGTCAAGCGATTACACGGGCGCAAAAAGCTGGAATTGAAGGCATCAAAATTCAAGTCAGTGGTCGGTTAAACGGTGCAGAAATTGCCCGAACCGAATGGACTCGTGAAGGCAGAGTTCCTCTCCATACCCTGCGGGCCGATATTGACTACGCCTACTGTACCGCTTTAACCATTTACGGGATTCTGGGTGTTAAAGTTTGGGTCTTCAAGGGCGAAATTATCCCTGGGCAAGAAGAAGTGGCTGCTGCAACGACCAATCAACCCCGTCGTAATCGGCAACCCCGTCGTCAAAAATATGACGATCGTTCTAACGAAGGATAAAGAACAACATCAAACCCCAAATCGAACACGATCATGTTAAGTCCCAGAAGAACAAAATTCCGCAAACAACAGCGTGGCCGGATGAAAGGTCAAGCCACTCGTGGGAATGATCTCAACTTCGGTGATTTTGCCCTACAAGCTTTAGAACCTTGTTGGATTACCTCTCGCCAAATTGAAGCAGCCCGTCGAGCTATGACTCGTTATATTCGTCGGGGCGGCAAAATTTGGATTCGGATTTTCCCTGACAAACCAGTTACCATGCGGGCTGCTGAAACTCGGATGGGTTCCGGTAAAGGGGCTCCTGAATATTGGGTAGCGGTCGTTAAACCCGGTCGGGTACTCTTTGAAATTGCGGGGGTTTCCGAAGAAATTGCACGGGAAGCAATGCGGTTAGCGGCGTTTAAGTTGCCGATTAAAACCAAATTTATTGCCCGTTCTGTTGAGGAAGAAGCTTTGTAATTGTGTTGTTAACCCGCTTGGGACAATTAGCTCAACTATTGAGAATTGAAATATGTCTTTTCCCAAAATTGAAGAAGCAAGACAGTTAAATGATGAAGAACTGTCCCAGCAAATCTTAGAAGCCAAAAAACAACTCGCTAACCTACGTTTACTCAAAGCAACGGGGCGTTTAGAAAAAACTCATGAGTTTAAGCATACTCGCCATCGTTTAGCCCAATTAAAAACCGTAGAGCGAGAACGACAAATTAGTAACCAGTTATCAGTTAGCAGTAACCAGTAAATCGTTAAAAGTTAATCGTTAAGGGTGAATCATCTTAATATTTAACTAAAAACTGATCACTAAAAACTGACAACTGATCGCTGATCACTGATAACTGATCTTGGAGAGACTTGCACGATGGCAGTAAAAGAACGAGTTGGCTTGGTCGTTAGTAACAAAATGGATAAAACGGTGGTTGTAGCGGTGGAAAACCGTTCTCCCCATCCAAAATACGGCAAAATTGTCGTTAAAACCAAACGATATAAAGCCCACGACGAAAACAACGAATGTCAAGAAGGAGATCGAGTTCGCATTTCTGAAACTCGTCCTTTAAGTAAAACCAAACGCTGGAATGTGGTCGAAATTCTAAGCGATAAAAACAAAACTGAACTGTAAGAGTTGAAACTTCAAATCGTCATCAGGAATCGTCAAATCATGATTGAACAGGGATTGACAAGCCTGAGAGGGACAAAATAAAACTATGATTCAAGCTCAAACGATTCTTAATGTTGCTGACAATAGCGGTGCACGGAAATTAATGTGTATTCGCGTTTTAAAAGGGGGCAACTGTCGTTATGGTGGCATTGGTGATGTCATCATTGCGGTTGTGAAAGATGCTATCCCGAATATGGCTGTGAAAAAATCCGATGTAGTTCGGGCTGTAATTGTTCGGACTCGTCACAGTTTACGTCGCGATAGTGGTATGAGTATTCGGTTTGATGACAATGCGGCTGTGATTATCAACGCCGATGGGAATCCCAGAGGAACTCGTGTATTTGGGCCTGTAGCGCGGGAACTACGGGATAAGAATTTCACGAAAATTGTTTCTCTTGCACCGGAGGTTCTTTAAATGTCCAATAAAACCCAATCCGACAAACCCCAACGTTACAAAATGCACGTAAAAAAAGGCGATACCGTGCAGGTGATTACCGGAAGCGATAAAGGAAAAGTCGGCGAAATCCTGCGAGTTCTTCCTAAAGTGAGTAAAGTCGTCGTTAAAGATGTTAACGTCAGAACCAAGCACGTTAAACCCCGTCAAGAAGGTGAATCGGGTCAAATCACGACCTTTGAAGCTCCGATTCATAGTTCAAACGTTATGCTCTACTCCACCAAAGAAAACGTCGCCAGTCGGGTGTGTCACACCTTCACTGAAGATGGACGCAAGGTGAGAATGCTGAAAAAAACGGGTGAAATTATTGATTAAGCGGTTGTCTGTTAACGACTTATTGTTAACACTCAACGGTCAATTGTCAACTCTATCCTGACCAAGCCCAGGGTTCATAAAGAACAACAACTATGGTAGCTAAACTCAAAACTGTCTACTTAGACAAAATCGTTCCCAAAATGATGGATCAATTTCAATATGAAAATATCCATCAAGTTCCTAAGATCGTTAAAATCACCGTCAACCGGGGTTTAGGCGAAGCGTCTCAAAATGCTAAAGCTTTAGAGTCTTCCATCAATGAATTAGCCGTGATTACGGGACAAAAACCTGTTGTCACCCGTGCTAAAAAAGCCATCGCTGGGTTCAAAATTCGCAAAGGAATGCCCGTCGGTGTGATGGTAACCTTACGTTCAGACCGGATGTATGCCTTCTTAGATCGACTGATCAATTTAGCTTTACCTCGGATTCGTGACTTTCGTGGGGTCAGTGGTAAAAGTTTTGATGGTCGCGGAAACTACAGTTTAGGTGTCCGAGAACAATTGATCTTTCCTGAAATTAACTATGACAGTATTGATCAAATTCGAGGTTTAGATATTGCAATTGTGACCACAGCCAAAACCGACGAAGAAGGGCGCGCCTTACTCAAAGAGATGGGTATGCCTTTTCGGGAAAGCTAATGTGGAACAGGCATCTTGCCTGTAACTTAAAGTAACGAGGAAACTATGGCGGCAAACGATACCATTGCGGATATGTTGACGCGCATTCGCAATTCTTGCATGGCGCGGCATCAAACTACACAAATTCCTTCTACAAAAATGACCCGTAGTATTGCCCAAGTTCTGAAACAAGAAGGGTTTATTGGGGATTTTGAAGAAACGGGCGAAGGCCTTAAAAAATACTTGGTTGTCTCTCTCAAGTACAACTCTAAAACAAAGGCTCCCACCATTCAGAAGTTACAGCGAGTCAGCCGACCGGGTTTGCGAGTGTATCGCAACCGCAAAGAACTCCCTCGCGTATTAGGTGGAATTGGCGTAGCCATTATTTCTACATCTCGCGGTGTGATGACTGACCGGGAAGCTCGACGCCAAGGACTTGGTGGTGAAGTGCTTTGTTATATCTGGTAGTTGCCTGTTGTCGGTTGTTAGTTGTCGATCAACAGCCAACAGTCAACAGTCAACAATCAACAGTCAACAGTCAACAAATGATGAGATAACTATGTCTAGAATTGGTAAACGTCCAATTTCTGTACCGAAGCAAGTCTCCCTCACCATTAATGGTCAACAAGTCACTGTTAAAGGCCCCAAAGGTGAACTGTCTCGTGTACTTCCCCCAGAAGTTGTTGTGGAGCAGGACGGCGAAATCGTCAACGTTAAACGGGCTTCCGAGTCTCGTACTGCCCGTCAACGTCATGGTTTGTGCCGAACCTTGGTTTCCAATATGGTAGAAGGGGTTTCCAAAGGTTTTGAGCGTCGTTTAGAAATCCAAGGGGTGGGTTATCGGGCAGCCGTGCAAGGTACCAACCTCGTGTTAAACGTCGGTTACAGCAAACCCGTAGAAATGACCCCACCAGAAGGAGTTCGTGTTGCCGTTGAGAACAACACAAACGTGATTATTAGCGGCATTGACAAGGAAATTGTCGGCAATATGGCTGCTCGCGTTCGGGCTGTACGTCCCCCAGAACCCTATAAAGGCAAGGGGATTCGTTATCAAGGCGAAGTGGTCAGACGTAAAGCTGGTAAAACTGGTAAGGGTGGGAAGAAATAAACTATGAAACTAACTCGTCAAGAATCCCGCGATCGCCGTCATCGGCGAGTTCGAGTCAAGGTCTTTGGAACTCCAGAACGGCCAAGATTAGCCGTGTTTCGTTCAAACCAGCATATTTATGCCCAGGTGATTGACGATACGACACATCATACGCTAGTTGCTGCTTCTACTGTCGAACCCAGTTTGAAGTCTGAAGTTGCTTCTAGCGCCAGTTGCGAAGCTTCCGTGAAAATCGGCCAGTTAATTGCTGAGCGTGCGGTAGCTAAAGGCATCAAACAGGTAGTTTTTGATCGGGGTGGATATATCTATCACGGTCGCGTCAAAGCCTTAGCTGATGCCGCCCGAGAAGCTGGACTAGACTTCTAACAGTAAACAGTCAACAGTTATCACTCAATCCCATGAGCGGTTCTGATTCATGAACCCTGAATGCTCCTGACGGGTAACTGATAACTGATAACTGATAGCTGATAACTGACATCAACGTTGATCAGGATATTAAAACTATGGCAGAGCAGCAGCAACAGCAGCGTCGTAAAAAAAGTAATCGCACTAAAGAAAAAGAAGTTGAGTGGCAAGAACGGGTTGTCCAGATCCGTCGGGTGACTAAGGTGGTCAAAGGGGGTAAGAAACTCAGCTTCCGAGCCGTGGTTATCGTTGGCAATGAACACGGCCAAGTCGGTGTCGGTGTCGGTAAAGCCGCCGATGTGATTGGAGCCGTGAGAAAAGGGGTCGCTGACGGTCGTAAAAACGTTGTCGAAGTTCCCTTGACCAAATCTAATTCAATTCCTCATCCGGTTAATGGTGCAGGCGGAGGCGCTCAAGTGATGATGCGTCCTGCTGCTCCGGGGACAGGGGTAATTGCTGGGGGAGCCGTTCGGACGGTTTTGGAACTAGCTGGAGTTCGCAATATCTTAGCGAAACAACTAGGTTCTAGCAATCCTTTAAATAATGCTAGAGCCACAATCGATGCTTTGGAGTCATTACGAACCTTCTCGGATGTTGCCAAAGAGCGGGGAATCCCCATTGAGCATCTTTACGCTTAATTTCGTTATCCATCTGAAACTGTTCAACTAGAAGCAATCATGAGACTCAACGATGCTATACCCAAACCGGGCTCTCGCAAACGCGGTCGTCGCCTAGGTCGTGGGATTTCTGCTGGTCAAGGAGCAAGCTCTGGGAAAGGAATGCGGGGTCAAAATTCTCGTTCCGGTCGCAGTACCCGCCCTGGCTTTGAAGGGGGTCAAAATCCTCTGTACCGTCGCCTTCCTAAACTTAAGGGCTTCCCGCTGATTAATCCTAAACAGTACACTACGATTAATGTAGGTCAGTTGGCATCCCTAAGTGCCAATACTGAAGTTACCTTGACTTCTCTGTTAGACGCGGGACTCTTAACCGGAACTCGTGGCCCTCTAAAAATTTTAGGGAATGGGGAACTGAATGTGGCTCTGCGGATAGAAGCGGCTGCCTTTACCCAAGGAGCGCGTACCAAAATTGAAGCCGCAGGTGGGACTTGTCAGTTATTAGGAGACAGTAATCAGTAAACAGTCAATAGTCAACAGTAAACTGTTAACCATTAACAGTTAATAGTTGTCAAGCGTTAACTAAAAACTGACAACTGATTACTAAAAGCTAAAAACTGACAACTGACAACTGACAACTGATTACTGATTACTGATTGAGGCAGTCCTTCATGGTCGTTAGTCGAGACAAAGCGCCAACTGCACAGGAAACCTTCTTGCAGATGGCACAAGCTGCTGGTCTAAGAGGTCGGATTTTAGTCACCATTGGCTTGCTGATTCTAGTACGGGTCGGTGTATTTCTACCTATCCCTGGTATTGATCGTGCTAGTTTTTCTGCGGCGATTCAGAATAGTCCGGTGATCGGGTTCCTTGATTTATTTTCTGGAGGCGGACTATCGGCTCTGGGAATTTTTGCATTAGGAATTTTGCCGTATATTAATGCCTCCATCATCATGCAATTGATGACGGCGGCTTTACCCAGTCTGGAAGATCTACAGAAAAACGAGGGAGAAGCAGGACGGCGCAAGATTTCTCAAATTACTCGCTATGTAGCTTTAGGGTGGGCTGTGTTACAAAGCGTCGGGATTGCCATTTGGATTAATCCCTTTGCGGATAATCCGGGTATTCTCTTCCAAGTTCAAGTGGTTCTCGCCCTTGCAGCCGGATCGATGTTTGTCATGTGGCTGTCGGAACTGATTACTGAACGAGGAATTGGTAACGGTGCTTCTTTATTGATTTTCCTGGGAATTGTGGCGGTGTTACCGACGTCCTTGGGCAATACCTTAGAGTTAGCGCAAAGTGGCGATCAAGCAATTGTGGGTCGGGTGATTCTTCTGTTAATCGTTTTCCTCGCAATGATTGTGGGGATTGTCTTTGTTCAGGAAGGAACTCGACGTATTCCGATTGTTTCGGCTCGTCGCCAAGTGGGTCGGAAATTATACCGAGAAAAAACCAGCTATCTGCCTCTGCGGTTAAATCAAGGGGGCGTGATGCCGATTATTTTTGCATCGGCGGTTTTAATCTTGCCTGCTTCCCTGTCTCAATTTACGAACAATCCGATTTTGGTTCAAATTGCGACAGCCCTGACACCGAGTGGATCAACTCCTTGGCTATATGCAGCGTTTTATTTATTACTGATTGTGTTCTTTAGCTATTTCTACGCTTCATTAATTATGAATCCTGTAGATATGGCACAGAACCTTAAGAAAATGGGTGCTAGTGTTCCCGGCATTCGCCCTGGTCGCGCTACCAGTGAGTATATTGAGCGGGTTTTAAATCGCTTGACATTTTTGGGAGCTATCTTTTTAGGGTTAGTTGCCATTATCCCAACAATCGTTGAGAGTGCTACACGAGTTCCTACTTTTCGGGGCTTTGGCGCCACCTCTCTGCTGATTCTGGTGGGGGTAGCCATTGATACGGCTAAACAGGTACAAACCTACGTGATTTCTCAACGATATGAAGGAATGGTGAAACGATAGTGCACTTGATTTTTCTAGGCCCTCCAGGGTCGGGAAAGGGGACTCAAGCTGGTCAGATTTCTGCCAAGTTTACAGTGCCTCATATCTCGACGGGTGAAATTTTACGCACTCATGTCAGTCAAGAAACTGATCTGGGTCAAAAAGCTAAGGATTATATGGATCAAGGGGAATTAGTCCCTGATGATTTGATCTTGGATATGGTTGTCCATCGTCTTGAGCAATCTGATGCCCAAAACGGTTGGATCTTAGATGGGTTTCCTCGAAACATTTCTCAAGCGGACTTCGTGGCGACCAATATTATCCCGGCGGACAGTCACCCTAAAGAATTAGTCAGAGAGCTTCGAGTGATTAACTTAGATGTTCCTGATGATATTTTAGTACAGCGATTGTTAGCCCGAGGACGTCAGGATGATCACGAGGAAATCATTCGTCACCGCTTGCAAGTCTATCGGGAACAAACCGCTCCCTTAATTGATTACTATGACGAGCGAGGGCAGCTTTATCACCTTGATGGAAACCGTTCCATCCATGATGTCACAGAAGAGTTAACCCAGATTGTTACCGTTTAGGACATAGCTTGGCTCTTGAAATGTAAGCTCTTTTCAGGAGTTCTTCACAAGCTAGATGCCTGTAGGGGAAGGTCATTCAACCGAAGTTACTCCTGCTTGATCCGTCAACATCTCCCCTTAGCCCTGGGTTGACCCTGGATTTCTCAGGAAATTTAGGGAAAAAGATTGACAAAAAACAGAGATTACGCTCAATTTTTTGATAAAATCTGTTAAGAAATATGTTTGAACTCGGATTTCTTAATGTGATCAGAGGAGCAAATCTCGGTCATTTGTTGATCGAGGGGACAGATCGTTGAATTGAGGTAACAATAACTTGGCTAAACAAGATCTCATTGAAATGGAAGGGACAGTCACTGAATCCCTTCCAAATGCTATGTTTCGCGTAGACTTAGATAACGGGTTTAATGTCTTAGCCCATATCTCTGGGAAAATTCGGCGGAATTACATCAAGATTTTGCCTGGAGATCGGGTCAAGGTTGAATTGACCCCCTATGACCTAACTAAAGGTAGAATTACCTATCGTCTACGCAAAAAATAGAATGAAATCTTATCCCTTAGCCTTTGGGGTAAGGGTTAAATTAGATAAAAATTCCGTTTTCAGTGATATAATAATAAATTTGTTGTAGTGTCGCTCAAATTGGCATGAAAGTTCGAGCATCAGTCCGCAAAATTTGTGAAAAGTGTCGCGTCATCCGTCGTCGAGGACGGGTGATGGTGATTTGTTCAAACCCCAAACATAAGCAACGCCAAGGCTAACAACCCTGGATCGTCCATTTAGGACGGAATTCAGGGTTTTCCTGAGACTGGGAAAACAGACTCAACAACTACAATGCTGTGATTCAAGTTTAGCCTTGAACTAGCCCCAGCCCTTGTTAAGTCTTAAGGAATAGCTACAAAACCCTTTTTTCGACGTGAAAGAGTGGGAAGTTGAAACCAGAACAGTAGCTTCAACCTATCAAGTCGCCCAAGCCATTTAGCAAATTTGGGGATCAACTAAATTGCCTATCATTTTACTGCATGATTTAGGCATTGTCGCGATTGTACATTTTAAAGGGAGACGTTCATTGTGGCACGGATAGCCGGAGTAGACCTTCCACGAGATAAACGTGTTGAAATTGGTCTGACTTATATTTATGGAATTGGACTTTCACGGTCTCAACAAATCCTCAAAGACACGGGTGTCAATCCTGATATCCGGGTTAAAGATTTGAGTGATGCTGATGTTGCAGCCCTACGCGCCGCCATTCAACAGTATCAGGTGGAAGGGGATCTGCGACGGATGGAGGCCATGAATATTAAACGCCTCATGGATATTGGAACGTATCGGGGGCGTCGTCATCGTCTAGGTCTGCCTGTACGGGGTCAGCGCACCAGGACAAACGCGAGAACTCGTCGAGGGGTTCGCCGTACTGTTGCGGGTAAGAAAAAAGCAGCCGCTAAGAAATAATTAGGCAGAACATTTTAAACGCACAGAAATGGCTGATTCAAGTTCAGCCGGGTTCTTAATGCACAGAACAAGAAAATCGTAAACGAGATTACTATGGCGCGACAAACGAAAAAAACAGGGCCGAAAAAGCAAAAACGGAACGTCCCCAATGGGGTAGCCTACATCCAATCCACCTTTAACAATACGATTGTAACCATTACCGACCCGAATGGGGAGGTCATTTCTTGGGCTTCTGCTGGGTCTACCGGATTTAAAGGGGCTAAAAAGGGGACTCCTTTCGCCGCCCAAACCGCAGCCGAAAACGCGGGACGCAGAGCTAATGATCAAGGAATGCGTCAAATTGAAGTTATGGTGAGTGGCCCCGGTGCCGGTCGGGAAACAGCCATTCGTGCGTTGCAAGGGGCTGGTTTAGAAATTACCCTGATTCGAGATATTACTCCCATTCCCCATAATGGTTGCCGTCCTCCCAAACGACGTCGCGTGTAATTACGGCTTTCCCAAGTCGTATAAGCGTGGAGTTTCGCGTCTTAATGGGAAAGAATGAGCCAAAACGCGCTCGTTTCATTCTTTACCTTACTACTGTCAATTCATTTTGGGGTTCAATGGAGAAGGGAGGTCCATCGGTGGCGCAGTTTAAGATTGAGTGTATTGAATCGAACACTGATACAGACCGAAGTCAGTACGGAAAATTCGTCTTAGAACCTTTAGAACGGGGTCAAGGGACGACGGTTGGTAATGCTCTTAGACGGGTTTTACTCTCAAACTTAGAAGGAGCAGCCATTACATCAGTACGGGTTGCTGGTGTGAATCATGAGTTTGCAACGATTACAGGGGTTAGGGAAGACGTTTTAGAAATTCTCCTAAACTTGAAAGAAGTTGTACTCAAAAGCTATACCCATCAAAAACAAATCGGCCGTTTACTCGTTCAAGGCCCAGCGACGGTAACGGCAGGTCATTTTGAGTTACCTTCAGAGGTTGAGGTTGTAGACAAAAACCAATATATCGCTACTCTGGCTCCTGGGGCAACCTTGGAAATGGAATTCCAAGTTGAGAAGGGATGTGGATATCGGGCGGTTGAACGCAGTCGTGATGAAGCGGCGGCTGTGGATTTTCTACAAATCGATGCGGTGTTTATGCCCGTGCGTAAAGTCAATTATACCGTTGAAGACGCACGAGTAGCTGGGTATGAAGAAAAAGACCGACTGATTGTGGAAATTTGGACAAATGGGAGTTACACCCCCCAAGAAGCCCTGAGCCAAGCTGCAACGACATTAGTGGATTTGTTTACGCCCTTGAAAGATATCACCCTGGAATCGATTAAAAGCGATCAAAATGATGATATCGATCCTACCAGTCAAATCCCGATTGAAGAATTGCAGTTATCCGTTCGGGCTTACAACTGCCTCAAACGCGCTCAAATCAACTCAGTCGCGGACTTACGAGATTATACTCAAGAAGACCTCTTAGAAATTAAAAACTTTGGTCAAAAGTCTGCGGAAGAAGTGATCGAGGCGTTACAAAAACGCTTAGGGATTACATTGCCTCAAGAACGAGCCTCTAAATCTACGGCTTCATCTTCTTGAGCCACTCAGAATCAGTTATCAGTTATCAGTCATCAGTGATCCGTTGATCGTGGTGTTTACTCTTTCGTGTTGAGGTAACAACCCTTGACAACTAACGATTAAAGCTCAAGTTTTGACAGTGAACTCTTGCACTGATAACTGATAACTGTTCACGGATAACTGATTAAATCCACTCAATCATTTTTCACCTTAAGGTAAGTCATTATGCGTCATCGTTGTCGTGTTCCCCAATTGGGCAAACCTGCGGATCAGCGTAAAGCACTCCTGCGCTCTCTAGCCACCGAATTGATTCGCCATGGCCGAATCACCACCACTAAAGCTAGAGCGAAAGCGGTACAATCAGAAGCAGAAAAAATGATTACCCTGGCAAAAGATGGTTCCTTAGCGGCCCGTCGCCAAGCCCTGGGGTATATCTATGACAAACAACTGGTTCATTCCTTATTTGAGGGAGCCAAAGAACGGTATGGCTCTCGCAATGGCGGTTATACCCGTGTTGTTAGAACCGTCAGCCGTCGGGGAGATAATTCAGAAATGGCGATTATTGAATTGGTGTAAAGTCGGTTAACTGTGGATTGTTCCCTTCCCCTTCCCCCTGCCCGCAATGATCAACAGCGTATAGCTTTGGTAATTCAGTATCAGGGAACTCACTTTCAAGGTTGGCAACGACAACCGAATCAACGCACGGTGCAACAGGAAATTGAAACGGCGATCCGGGCAGTGACTCAAGCTCCTGTAACCCTGCACGCAGCAGGACGCACAGATACGGGGGTTCATGCGGCGGCTCAAGTGGCGCATTTTGATGCACCGAGTCAGATTCCGGCCTATCGTTGGGCTACCATTCTTAACAATCGCTTATCGCAGGATGTTTTGATTCGGGCATCGGCCTCTGTTCCTTCCACTTGGCACGCGCGGTTTTCCGCAAACTGGCGTCGATATCGATACACTCTGTATACCGAACCTCGACCCAACCTATTTGTCCGTCCTTTCACTTGGCATTACTATCATCATCCTCTGGATGAACAGTTAATCCAATCCGCCTTAGAGCAGTTATTGGGATATCACCATTTATCTGCGTTTCAACGCAGTGGCACATCCCGCCCCCATGCTTGGGTAGACGTACAATTTGTCAGTTGTCAGCGCCAAGACCCCTTCATCCATATTGAAGTGCAAGCCAGTGGATTTTTATATGGCATGATGCGATTGCTTGTAGGGTTGCTGGTGGAAGTTGGAAACGGGGAACGCTCCCTAGAAGAGTTTCGAGACATCTGGACTCAAGAACGCCGAGACGTTGTTAAATATGCAGCCCCAGCCCAAGGGCTTTGCTTATTGCGAGTGGGTTATCCAGAGTTTCCCTTTGATCAGGCTATTTGGTTTGATACTTTTCCTAAATTTGTTGTGGGTTGATGGTTGACGGTCAACAGAGACCCGACACCCTACTTAACAGCCTCATGTTGCCTGTTCCACACAAGTGTCAATCTTAAATTTAAGGACAATCAAGAATGACAACAAAAACCTTCCTTCCTTCAGAGACATCCCTAGAACCGAAATGGTATGTCATTGATGCGGCTGACCAACGCTTAGGTCGCTTGGCCAGTGAAGTCGCCCGTATTATTCGGGGAAAAAATAAACCCATTTACACCCCTCACTTAGACACCGGTGACTTTGTAATTATTGTCAATGCCGAAAAAATTCAAGTGACGGGTAAAAAACGGACTCAAAAACTGTATCGCCGTCACTCCGGTAGACCGGGGGGGATGAAAATCGAAACCTTTGACAAATTGCAAGCTCGAATTCCTGAACGGATTATTGAGCAAGCCGTTAAAGGAATGTTACCCAAGAATACCCTAGGACGGAACCTGTTTACAAAACTCAAAGTTTATGCAGGGCCGGATCATCCTCACCAAGCTCAAAAACCCGAAACCTTAACACTCAATACGATTCCAACAGGAGGTAATTAATGCAAGCAACTGATAGTGGTCGTGCCGTTTACTGGGGAACTGGCCGTCGGAAATCCTCTGTGGCACGAGTTCGCCTCGTCCCCGGTACTGGCAAATTAACGATTAATGGCAAAGATGGCGATTTGTATCTGCAATACAACATGGGCTATCTGGCTGCCGCTAAAGCTCCTCTGGACACCCTCGGTCTGGAAAATGAGTATGATATTTTGGTCAGCGTTCAAGGTGGCGGTTTAACGGGTCAAGCCGAGTCTATCCGTTTAGGGGTTGCTCGTGCTTTGTGCGAACTGAGCCCGGATAATCGTAAACCCCTGAAAACCGAAGGTTACTTAACCCGTGACCCCCGTGCCAAAGAGCGTAAAAAATATGGTTTACGCAAAGCACGTAAAGCTCCCCAATACTCCAAACGTTAAACCCTTCTGGGTTTACAACCCCATCGGGAAGAAATTCCCATGAAAATTTCCATTAAACACTTTGTAAATTTAGAAGCTCAAAAACCATGCCTAAACCTGGTATTCACCCTGAATGGTATCCAGAGGCTGAAGTCTATTGCAACGGTGAATTAGTTACAACCGTTGGTTCCACCCAGCCTCGCCTTTATGTTGATGTGTGGTCAGGAAATCATCCTTTCTACACAGGAACTCAGAAAATCTTAGACACTGAAGGACGAGTAGAACGCTTCCTACGGAAATACGGCATGATGGATGATAAGCAATCCCAAAAATAGCGAGGTTGTCGTTTGTCCGTCGTCTGTTGTCTGTAGTTTTCTCTACTGACAACCGACTGTTTACGAGTTTGCAGGGTGTTCGGTGCTGAATTCACTTTGAAATCAGCCCTTCCCAGCTAGAAATTAAATTTAGGGGTGCAACGCCTCTAAATTGTAAATTTATGACAACTGACAACTGACAACTGACAACTGACAACCTTATGGCTGATGCTTATCTTGTCGATAAACTTAAATCGATTGAACAAACTTTTAATGAATTAACCCTGCGTTTAGCTGATCCTGATATTGCCACTGACCCCAATGAGTTTCAACGAGTTGCTAAAGCTCGTTCGTCGATGGAAGAGATTGTCAGCACTTATCAAGATTGGAAAACATCTCAGGAACAACTTGTCGGAGCTCGTCAAGTCATGAAGGAAGCCGGAGATGATCCAGAAATGCGGGAGATGGCTTCTTTAGAAGTGACTGAGTTAGAAACCCAAATTCATCAACTGGAAATTCGCCTGAAAATCCTGTTACTTCCCCGTGACCCCAACGATGAGAAAAACATTATGTTGGAAATTCGGGCGGGAACCGGAGGGGAAGAAGCGAGTATTTGGGCGGGAGATTTAGTCAGAATGTACACCCGATATGCGGAAGGTCAACGCTGGCGGGTGAGCATGGTGAGCGAGTCTCTGGCTGACATGGGTGGTTTTAAGGAAGCAATTTTAGAAATCCAAGGGGACAGCGTTTACAGCAAACTTAAGTTTGAAGCTGGGGTTCACCGAGTCCAGCGTGTTCCTGTAACTGAGGCTGGGGGGCGGGTTCATACCTCTACTGCTACGGTTGCTGTGATGCCAGAAGTTGATGAAGTGGACGTTGAAATTGATCCCAAGGATATTGAGATAACAACGGCTCGTTCCGGGGGGGCTGGCGGTCAAAACGTCAACAAGGTGGAGACGGCGGTTGACCTGTTCCATAAACCAACGGGAATTCGGATTTTTTGTACCGAAGAACGCAGTCAATTACAAAACCGGGAACGGGCGATGCAAATTTTACGGGCGAAGTTGTACGAAGCGAAACTACGGGAACAACAGGAGGCTGTAACGTCGATGCGTCGTTCTCAGGTGGGAACTGGCTCCCGTTCTGAAAAAATCCGTACTTATAACTATAAAGACAATCGAGTTACTGATCACCGCTTAGGTGAAAACTTTCCTCTAGCAAGCATTTTGGAGGGAAATTTGGAAACTGTACTGGACGCCTGTATTGTTAAAGACCAGGAAGAACGGTTAGCGGAATTAGCCAACTCCACATCTAATCCGGTTTCAGTCTAATGACAGGGGTTTTGACTTTGTTATAGAGAGGATTCTGGCCCGGAATGTCAGCGATCTTGTAGGAAGTGCGAGAACTCATTGGAGTCTCGCTTTTTTTATGATTCTTTGCCTTGGGTCATTTTTGGGCAAAGAAAGTTCCCTTGCTTGGTTTAAGATAGAATTAAAGTTATGATTAATGGTTGATTTTCTAGGAAATGCTCCTAAACCCCAAATGTTATCGGATTTTATTTTTTAAGTTGAATAGAGATCTTAAGGTATGCCTGAAAGCAAACTGAAACTCATGGTGGTTGATGATGAGCGGGATAATCTCGATCTGCTTTATCGAACATTTCGACGGGAATTTCAGGTATTTAGAGCCGATAGCCCTTCTAGTGCGATGAATATTCTGGATACTGAAGGAGAAATGGCGATCATTATTTCTGATCAAAGTATGCCGGAAATGACAGGAATTCAATTTTTTACCGAAGTCAATCAACGTTTTCCTGATACAATTAAGATTCTACTCACCGGTTATTCTGAAGATGCGTTAGAATTAGATTCGGAAACTCTAACATCGACTTTAATTTTTAAATGTATTACCAAACCCTGGGAGCCTGAACTGTTTAAAGCGATTATTAAAAATGCGGTAGAAACTTATCAGGTCAGTAAGGAAGGATAGAATCTTTAAAAAAATAAGGATTAAAATTAATTGGAAATAAAAATTATTTTTTAGATTAAATTATGCTTTAACATAGAAATTGTTATGGCTTAAAATACCTAAAATTAATGAGAAATAACCCATAAACAGTAATTGTTTTATACAAAAGGAAATTAAAATGTTACGTCTTGAGCATATCAGTAAAATTTATCCGACGGGTTTAGTTCTTAAGGATATTAATTGGGAAGTTAAACCGGGCGATCGCGTGGGTTTAGTCGGCGTGAATGGGGCGGGAAAATCAACTCAATTAAAAATTATTGCTGGGGAAATTGAACCCACCTCTGGAGAAATTATTCGTCCATCGAGTTTAAAAATTGCTTATTTAACCCAAGAATTTGAGGTTAACCCAAGTCATACGGTTCGTGAAGAGTTTTGGACAGTTTTTCAAGAAGCCAATCAGATTCACGAAGCTTTGACCGAAGTGCAACATGAAATGCAAACGGCAACTCCAGAAAAGTTAGATCAATTAATTAAAAAATTAGATCGTTTACATCGAGACTTGGAAGCCATTGGCGGGTATACATTAGAATCTCAAATTGAGAAAATATTGCCGGAAATGGGGTTTGACTCAGAAGATGGCGATCGCTTAGTCAGTGCCTTTAGTGGCGGTTGGCAAATGCGAATGAGTTTAGGAAAAATATTACTTCAAGAACCGGATTTATTATTATTAGATGAACCGACTAACCATTTAGATTTAGAAACCATTGAATGGTTAGAAACTTATCTGAAAGGGTTAACAACACCGATGGTGATTGTTTCCCATGACCGAGAATTTTTAGATCGTCTTTGTACGCAAATTGTCGAAACAGAACAGGGGGTTTCTAAAACTTATTTAGGGAATTATTCGGCTTATTTACAACAAAAGGAAGAAGCAGAATTAGCTCAATTAAGTGCCTATGAACGGCAGCAAAAGGAGTTAGAAAAACAACAGGCATTTATTGAACGCTTTCGCGCCAGCGCCACTCGCAGTACCCAAGCAAAAAGTCGGGAAAAACAACTAGATAAAATTGAACGAATTGAAGCACCGACTTCTTTTTCTCAAACCCTAAAATTTCGATTTCCTGCGGCGGTGAGAAGTGGTCGAGAAGTGGTAAATATTAAAGATTTAACTCATTTTTATGATGATAAAATCTTATTTTTAGGCACAGAATTATTAGTTGAACGGGGCGATCGCATTGCCTTTTTAGGGCCGAATGGTTGTGGAAAATCCACGTTACTGCGTTTAATTATGGGGTTAGAAGTACCCACCGAAGGAAAAGTTTCATTAGGAGAACATAACGTAATTCCGGGGTATTTTGAACAAAATCAAGCGGAAGCTTTAGATTTAGAAAAAACGGTTATGGATACGATCCATGATGAAGTTCCTGATTGGAAAAATGAAGAAGTGAGAACTTTATTAGGACGGTTTTTATTTAGTGGAGATACGGTTTTTAAACAGGTTGGGGCGTTAAGTGGCGGAGAAAAAGCCCGTTTAGCGTTAGCTAAATTATTACTACAACCTGTGAATTGTTTAATTTTAGATGAACCGACTAATCATTTAGATATTCCGGCGAAAGAAATGTTAGAGGAAGCTTTACAACATTATGATGGAACGGTGTTGATTGTTTCCCATGACCGTTATTTTATTTCCCGTGTTGCTAATAAAATTGTTGAAATTCGAGATGGGGAATTTCGGGTTTATTTAGGGGATTATCATTATTATTTAGATAAACTCGCAGAAGAGAAAGAACAGGCACGTTTAGCTAAATTGGAAGCGGAGAAAGCCGCCAAAAAAGCAGCGAAGGATGCTAAGAAAAAAGCTAAGGCTAAAGAGAAATAATTGATTTAATCAGGGATTTAACGAGTTTTTAAGGTTGAATCAGAGGTGCTGTTACGAGAGCATCCAGTTTAACTTGTTGGAGGAGTTTTTTCCAATCTGATTCTAATTGTGGATTATTCGGTTGCGCTTGACGGAGGGTGGCTAAAGTGGCGATCGCATCATACCAAATTCCCGCTTGAGCATAAACTGACCATTGTTCAGCAGGCGTTTTTTGTAATGCTTCAGTTAATTCAGAATTGGGTTGAACTCGCTTAATCATCCCGCGAACAGAAGGCGGCTTAGGAGAATCACAGACTAAAGAAACCGTCCAACGATAAATTCCAGGTTGAAGTTCCGGTTGATCTTTGGGAATTGTTATTGCTATAATTCCGGGTTCTTTTGGTAGATTAATTGCTGTTTTATAAACAGGACTATCCGATTGATGATCAAAAACAACAAAATCTGCGGTTTTCGCTTTGGTTTTGGGGATATAAATTAAAATTGTTGGATGGGATAATGTGGTTAATTCGCGTTGTTCTGTATCTAGAATAATGGCGGTTAAGCCTTGAGAGTTGCCATCGACTAAGCAGATTATTTCCCCTGCCGCTCCTGGCCGTGGCCCTCCTGGCTTCGTGTCTCCTGTTCCTCCTGTACCAGGGGGTACAGGGTCGTCTTGAGCTTGTAAGGGTAAGGGAATCAGCAATAGGTTTAAAGCCAAGGTAGAACCAATAAAAATTAGCTTTAAAAATAATGAGGGTTTTAGCATTCCAATTTTGCCCCCTGGATTTTAATTTTATCTAAATATATCATAAGTTGATGAGATTGATCCCATCTTTTAAAATTTTCCTAAAACTTGATAGACTGTAATCGGGATTTCTTTCCCTTTTAACGTTAGTTCTCCCCAGGATTCTACTACAAATCTGCCCTTTAAATAATTTAAGGTTTCTTGAGCAATTAAAATTCGACAGATGCCACCTTCTCGGTGTTTTTCGCAGCTTTCTAAACGGGATGCAATATTAACGCTATCTCCAATTAACCCATATTCTAAACGATTCTTTCCGCCTAAACTTCCGACGGTTACGGTTCCAGTATAAATTCCTACTCGCATTCCGACAGACGGTAATCCTTGTTGTTGCCATTGTTCGTTGAGTTGCTGTAAATGTTGACCCATTTCTAAAGCTGCATTAACGGCATTTTCAGCATCTTTTGCGATCGCTTCAAATGTAGTTCTAGCAACTGGAACCCCAAAGGCTGCCATTAACCCATCTCCGGTGAATTTACTCACAATACCTTGATGTTTTAAAACAATATCGGTCATGGCACTCAGGTATTCATTTAACCAAATCATTAAGGATTCTGAGGATTGCTTTTCGGCGATGGTGCTAAAGTTTTTTAAATCAGTAAATAGGATCGTTGCGGTTAGAGTTTTTGGGGGTAAAAGACCAGAGTTAATTAAATGCGATCGCTCTGTCCAAAGTGTTTCTGCAATATCTGAAGAGGTTTGTTGTCCTAACAATTTCATCACCATATATTGTTGCTGTTGAGATTCCCGAACTTGAGCAATCACCGTCCCAGTAAACGTTAGAATAAATCCTAACATGGGTGCAGCCACCGGAACCCAAAACATCCGCAAAAAAAGTCCGTAACTGATGAGTCCTAATCCACTTAAACACAGTAAGCTGCCTCCAATTAAAAGACTGGTTTTTTTCCATTTAAACCCCAAATATCCTCCTAAGATTGCCCAAGTGAATATCCAGAGAATTTCAACGGGTTCAGACCAAAATCTAAACAAAGGTTTTTCATCTAAAACAGCACTGAGAATTTGACTAATGGCATGACCATGAATCACAACTCCGGGCATTTCTCGCAGTCGAATTTGGGTGCTACTATAGGGAGTGGGGAAAACATCTTTAATGCTGGGCGCAGATGTCCCAATTAAAACAATTTTATCTTTAACCAAATTGGGATTAATTTTATTTTGTAAAATATCGGTTAATGTAACCGTATGAGCCAGATTTTTAGGGGTTCGATAATTCAATAAAAGTTTATATCCGCCTGCATCAATATTTTGATATCCGCCAGAGTTTGATTCTAGCTTTTTAAAGATTACGTTGCCTAATTGATATTCCTTATTAACCGTTAATTTTGGTTTAATGCCTAGGGGTTTAAGATAAGCTAAAGCTAACTGAACAGAAAAAGACTTTAACCCCGAAGTAAACATGAATTGACGACGCACAACCCCATCCGGGTCAACCGGAATATTAACAAACCCGATACGTTCTGGAGGAAGAGTTGGGGGTGGCGGAATTGTCGACATGGAATCATATCCTACAAAATTAATGCCAATAATATTCGGTTTTTGTAATTGTTGAACTAACGCTTCATGACCAGGAGGAATGGCGATATCTCGAAATAAATCTATTCCAATAACACGGGGTTTATGGCGTTGCAAATTGGCTAAAACTTGTGCTAAAATTGAATCAGGTACAGGCCATTGTTTGATCAATTGTAAATCAGCTTCTGTAATTTCGACAATCAAGAGGCGAGGGTCAGGATTATCTTCAGGACGCCATTGCACCATGCTATCAAAGGCGGCTAACTCCAAAGGTTGTAACCCGCCCAATTGTCGAATCACCAGTAAACTAATCATTGTTAAACTAAGAATTATTAATGTCCGCAGTTTAACAGGCAGATTAAAATTTAGATTCATTGATGACCTAACCCCCCTGCCCCCTTCCCTGCAAGGGAAGGGGGAGTTATTATACTAAATACAACTTCTGATTTAAGCGTAACAAAAATTCTCCCCTCTCCTTGCAGGAGATGGGTCGGGGGAGAGGTCATAAAAATCTGCCTGGGAAAATTAAACAGTCCATTGCTTATTCCCAACTTCTTATTGTCCCTCACCAATTAAAGTAAACGCCGCCCAATAATAAGGATCAGGATATTGATTTTTCATCGTTAACATGGCTTGTCGTAACGCTTGGGCTTTGTTGGGTGTCGTCTGTAAGTTTTGATAAAATTGTATCATCAATTGAGAAGTT
>NZ_JBJUDF010000152.1:0-19062 GCF_046067725.1 Planktothrix sp. | reverse complement strand
AACCAGTTTTTTAGATTCCTATGGTCAACATGAGTTTATTTTAGGTGAATCAGTAGCAGATGGTGGTGTAAAGGTTTTTGTCAAGGGTGGGAATACTGATTCTCACTATCAAATCCGTAACCAAAAAATATATCAAGAAGTTCGGGTTATGGGTCGTATGGCCTTGGAGACGAATTATGACGATTTTCTAGCTACAGACTGCGGTTATATCCCTTCTGCTTATCATGTAGTTTTTCGTAATTCGCAAACAGGTGATGTTAATAGCATTCTCAAATTTACGGATACATATCAAAAATTTGGTGCTTATTACATTTTGACAAAGCAGATAGTAGCAGAGTATGAAGACGGAAAAACTGAAACTCCCCAATCAATTACTGAGTTTGTTTATTCTCATATTCAGCTACTAGAATAGGGAACAGGCAAGGAGTAGGGGAGAAAAATATAACAACTGACAACTGACAACTGACCAATTATCCATTCCCAGCCTAAACTAGATCATTAGCAACATGGCTACGCCACGCTTCGCTATCGGATAATTACCAATTTATCAAGAAGTAGGACAGGAACAATGCAATTAACGCTAGAAAATGTAGAAACCGTACTAGATGAAATGCGCCCTTATCTCATTTCTGATGGTGGTAACGTAGAAATTATCGAATTAGATGGACCAATTGTTAAACTCCGGTTACAGGGTGCTTGTGGTTCTTGTCCCAGTTCGACTATGACTTTGAGAATGGGTATTGAACGTCGTCTCAAGGAAATGATTCCTGAGATATCTGAAGTAGAACAAGTTATCTAAATTACTGGTAATGGGTAATGGGTAATGGGTAAGATATCCCTATTCCCTATTCCCTGTTCCCTGTTCCCTGTTCCCTATTCAAAAATAGTTGCAAAGCGATTAATGAGTGATAGTATCATGGAGATGCTTGAACCGTTACGCCAAAAGAGGTTTAGCTATGTCATCACAAGACCAAAGCCGACGACGGGAACTTGCCAAAAGCGGTGATCCAAAAGCGATCGCTGATCTCATCAATGGTTCCCTGAACGCCAAAGGAATTAACGCCGATGTCATGCGGGATAAGGCTTATCTCCATGTCATGTTAGAAGGAGATCAAGTTCCAAACCATCCAAAAGAGTTAGTGAACTTTGTTCGGAATGGAATGGAGAGCCTGGATGTTCAAACCATTCACACGGTCAAAGTCTATGGACGTCAGTTTGGAGATGATTTACCTCGATGGGAAGAAGAAATTGTTTTAAGAACCCCCCCGCCTCCTGTGGTTGAACCTGTCAATGATATTGATTTAGATGAATCTTCTATTCCTCTGGTGGATGATGAAGACGACGACGAAAATTACGATATTGACAACGAAATTATCGACGAGAACGATATTGAGGATGAGGATGAGTATCTGCCTCCTAGAGATCGTCAAAGCTCATCGGTTTATAATCCAGAAGAGGATGATGATCCTGATGATGAGCAGGATGAAACCACTCGTGAGGTGCAACCGAAAACCTCAAAAAGTAAGGTATTGCTGTTTTCCCTGTTAGGCGGTTTAGGGGTTTTGGTTCTGTTAGCCGGATTACATTTAACCGGAATTTTCCGCTTACCCTTCTTACCCGGTGAATCTTCCCCGACTCCAGAATCTGCCTCTGCACCCGCGAACACAACGGCTACAGCCCCTGATCAGGGTTCCTCAAATCCCACACCTGCTCCCGCGACCTCGGCTGATCCTTTTGCGGAAGCGGTGAAAACAGCCACCAATGCAGCGAAATTAGCACAAACCGCTCAAACTCAAGCCGATTGGACAAAAGTAGCAACCGCATGGCAACAAGCCAGCGCATTGATGAAAAAAGTTCCTCAATCTCATCCTAAGTTTACAGTCGCTGAAGATCGGGTAGTACAATACGCCAATAATCAAAAGGTTGCTGAACAAAAAGCAGCATCGGCTCCTAATTAAATAAAATACAGTTCACAGTTTTGATTTGAACTGTATTTTCATCAAGTTATTGAAGATTTATTCTATTATATCCTGAATAGGTTTATGATAGATATATCTTATTATTTTTTCCCTTAATTAATTCTATGGAATGGACAGCAGAAGCCGAAAGCCGTTTAAAAGAAATCCCTTTTTTTGTGCGTCCTGCGGCTCGTAAAAAAATTGAAAAATTGGCTCAGGAATTAGGCGTAACGCAAATTACCGTCGAAGTTTATGAGCAAGCTAAACAAAAGTTTAATTAATCGGGAATAGGAAACCGGAAAATGGGAAGATTACAAGCTTTAATTTTTGATGTCGATGGCACATTAGCTGATACAGAACGTGATGGTCATCGAATTGCTTTTAATCAAGCTTTTCATGAGGTAGGTATCCCTTGGAATTGGTCAATTGATTTATATGGTCAATTATTAGCCATTGGGGGAGGGAAAGAGCGTATTCGTTATTATATTGAACAATATGAACCGGATTTTTTATCGACAGAAAATTTAGATGATTTAATTGTTAATTTGCATCAGTTAAAAAATCAATATTATCGAAAATTATTAGATCAAGGTTTAATTCCTTTACGTCCTGGGGTACAACGGTTAATTCAACAAGCAAAACAAGCTGGTATACGATTAGCGATCGCCACAACCAGCGCCTTACCCAATGTTTTAGCATTATTAGAAAATATACCCATTCAGCCTAATGATTTTGAAATTATTGCGGCTGGGGATATTGTTCCTGCTAAAAAACCCGCCCCGGATATTTATTTTTATGTCTTAGATAAATTAGGGTTAAATTCAGAAAATTGTTTGGTTTTTGAAGATTCTCATCATGGTTTTTTGGCTTCTAAAACAGCCGGATTAAAAACCATTATTACAGTTAATGATTATACTAAAAATCAAGAGTTTACTGATGCTGTATTAGTCATTAATCATCTCGGAGAACCGGATCAATCATTAACAGTATTAACCGGAAATATGCCCCTAAAAGGTTATTTAGATTTGGAATTTATTCAATCTATTTTTTAGGATTCTATATTCTATTTGATTTTGCATCTTCTTTAAACTAATAATTCCTCTAATTGATTTTGGTTCCAAAGGGTCTGATATAACCCTTTTTGAGCCACTAATTGAGTATGGGTTCCCGTTTGAATGATTTGTCCTTGATCCATCACAAAAATTCGATCAGCCATTGCTGCTGCTGACATTTGATGGGAAATAAAAATAACGGTTTTGCGGTAAGTTCCGATTTTTAAATTCTGCAAAATTTCCGTTGCTGTTTGATTATCAACACTCGAAAGAGCATCATCTAAAATTAAAATCGGTGCATCAACTAATAACGCTCTAGCTAAAGCCGTTCGTTGTCGTTGTCCCCCCGATAATTGAATTCCTCGTTCTCCCACTAAAGTTTCATATTGTTTCGGAAAATTCAAAATTTCATCATGAATTTTAGCCATTTTAGCAGCTTTTTCAATTTCCAATTGTTCAGCTAGAGGATTACCATAGGCAATATTATTTTGAATACTGGTACTAAATAAAAAGCTTTCTTGTGGCACATAAGCAATTGCACTTCTTAAATCCGATAATCTTAATTGAGTAATATCTTGACCATCGATAAATAACTGATCCATCTTAATATCTAATAACCGAGGAATGGCATTCGCTAACGTGGTTTTACCCGAACCAATCGGGCCAACAATCGCAACGGTTTCTCCCGGTTGAATCATAAAATTTACATCATCTAAAGCCAGACTTTTACTTCTGGGATAGCTATAAGTTAGATGAGAAGCACTTAACGATCCTTGAACTGGACTGGGTAAGGGTAAAGATTTTAATGGATCTTTAATCCGAGGTTCAACACTTAAAATCGCTTCAATTCGAGCAATACTAACTTCTCCCCGTTGATAAGCCGTAATTGTAAATCCTAATAAAGCGGTAGGAAAAACTAAACGTTCAACATACAAGATTAAGGCTACAAAATTACCAATACTAAGTTCTCCACTGGTAATATATTGATCCCCAACGCCTAATAAGATTAAAAAGCTTAAACTGGCAATTCCGCCTAAAATTGGAAACAATAAATTTCGGGTTTTGGCTAAATCTAAATTAGCTTCAAACAGTTCATTATTATAGTTAGCAAAAGCTTTTCGTTCATTCTCTTCCTGTGCATAAATTTTGATCAGAGAAATTCCACTCAGATCCTCCTGAATCAAATCACTGATATTCGAGAGTTTTTCCTGAAGCTTCATTTGTTGATCTCGGAGTTTTCCACTAAAAACCTGCACTAAAATTAACATTAATGGATATACCGAAATGGATAATAATGTTAACCGCAGGTTAATTGCTAACATCACTGGAAGGGTTAAACCATAAGCAAATATCGTATTAGCAATACTTAGAACCGCAAACCCTAACAAACGGCGGATATTATCAACATCACTGGTCGAACGATTAATTAAATCACCAACGGTACTTTCTGAAAAATAGGACGGTTCTAAGGTTAATAAATGATTAAAAATCTTTTGTTTTAAATCAAATTCAACTTGACGACCCACACCAAAAATGAAAATGCGAGAAATCATCCGAATTCCCCACATAATTGACGCTAAAACAAAAATAAACAAGACTTGATTTTGTACCTGATCAAAATCAATCGCAACTTGCAGATCATCAACCACGTTCCGAATTAAAATCGGAATATAAACCCCTAAAGCATTAACGAGAAATAACGCGGTAATTCCCCACATCGCCTTTTTCCAATGGGGACGCAGATAGGTAGCAAGTTTTTGAAGTTGAGACGATTTCATAATGATTCATAATGATGCTGGAGGTTAATAGGCGACTGAACACAGGATGCGGAAATTGACTTTACTATTCTTGACCTGATCAAGAGATATAATTCTAACGCTTCAGCGACCTATTCTACACTCAATCTAAAGTCTAGTTTTTAGGCGGGGATCTGAAGCTTAACGTTCAGGAAACAATTTACATTCCCTAAATGTGGCTTTATTCACTTCCCCCAAACGAGAGTTTAAAAATCGATCCATCCAATTTTCAAAATAAATTCGATTGGCTTGTTTTTGTTCAGGATCAGAGGTACTAATCGGATAAGGTGCTAATCCAACAATAGCGGCAGTTGTTACACAATACATGGACTTTTGAAAACTTTGACAAATTTGCACTCGTAAATCATCTTCTCCACGACAACTATTTTGATAAATATGATGTAAATAGTCAGGAAGAAAATGACGCATATCCTGCATTAATTGAGTCGGGGGAATTCCTGACCCACCAATGGGCAGAGGATCGGCGTATAATGCACCATAAGCAAAGTCTTTTTGTTCTACAGGAATTTGATGGGCTTGAGCATTATAAGAAACGGTTCCCGGAAAAGGAGTTCCTCGGAAAAACACCGCTTCAACATAGGGAACTGCTGTATCCATTAAAAAGGTTAATCCCGCAGATTTCGGAAGAATATCATAGACTTTATTCTTGATTTTAACATGATAAGTAATCGGTTTATTGGCGGCTTCAACTAATCCTGATAAAATATGATTAACGACTTCAGTAATCGATTTAATTTCTCCGCGATCATAGCGATCAGAAAGGGAAATAAACATATCGCTCATGACTCGCCAAAATTGACCTAATCCACTGTAATAAGAAAGTTGTCGAATTTGTTCGGGGAGAAATTCAGGAAACAAACGATGTAAGGTTTGAATCATGATATTTCCCTTAGTTTTAGCTTGAATGGCGGTTTCAGCTAACTGGAGAAATTCAGGAGAATCTAAATATTGATCTAAGCCACCGCCTCCATGCCAAAACATGGTTTTCATACAATATTCGGCATATTCAAAGTTAATCCGATCATGCCACCAATATTGCAATAATTTTTGAGTTTTGACCTCACCGTTAAAATATTTAAAAAAGGGAAATAATTCTAAAAATTGTTCATTTGCAATATAAATTAAATTCTTAGAATAAGCATCTAAAACAATGCCATAACTTTTCAAAATACCCACCACTTCCACCAAATTTTCAGGATAATCCGGTAATAAGGCTTCACCGGACTCTAGGCGATGAATATACTCAGAGAGGGGATGTTGAGACGCCGCAGACGATTGTATTAAAGTCATTTTTTGAAAGGTTTAATGAAAATTAAGGTTAATTGTATTTTACAAAAAATGGAAAGGATCGGGAGGAATCACCCTGACAATTTAAAAAAAGTCAGAGTGTTCTCAGAAATTTAAGGTTTTTGTGCAAGATGATTGGCAAATAAGGGTTGAGTATGCGCTAATGCTGTTGTAGACGCATCACTTAACCTCACCATTAAATTCGGCTGAATTCCTAAAAGCATAATAATTAATGCTAAAATTATCGCCGGAATGCGATCGCGCCATTGTACCGGAGGCAAATTCACCACATATTCGGAAAGGCGACCAAAGAACGCTTTATTCATCATAATTAGGAAGTAAACGGAGGTTAGTCCGGTTCCCACCATGCACAATAACGTTTGCACCGGGAACACATCCATACTACCTCGAAAGATAATAAATTCTGCCACAAATCCGACTAAACCCGGTATTCCAGCGCTCGCCATAACCGCTAAAATCATGATTGATCCAATTAAGGGTAAACCGCGTTCTGGGTTTAATAATCCTTGGATAACATCTAAGTCTCGACTTCCGGCTTTTCGATAGACTACCCCAACGGTTAAAAACATCAATCCAGAGATTAAACCATGACTCACCATTTGCATGACAGACCCTAACAAACTGGTGGAGTTAGCGGCAGCAAATCCTAATAAAATATATCCCATGTGAGCAATTGAACTATAGGCGACCATTTTCTTCATATCTTTCTGATAAATGGCACAAAATGCTCCATATAAAACCGTCACTACTGCCCAACTGGCCATCCAGGGAGAAACCACTAACCAAGCATCAGGAAATAAACCCACACCAAAGCGTAATAATCCATAGGTTCCTAACTTTAATAAGACCCCCGCTAATAGCACAGAAACCGGGGTTGAAGCTTCAACATGAGCATCCGGTAGCCAGGTATGAAAGGGAACCAACGGAATTTTGATCCCAAAGCCAATTAAAAGACCGCCTAATAAAATTAATTGTGTTGTTAAGGGTAAAGAAGAAACCCCTAAAGCCGTTGCACTAATCGTATCTAAATCAAAATCAACGGTGTGAGTTAGCCAAACAATACCCAGGAAAGAAGCTAAAATTAACAATCCTGAAACAGCCGTATATAGTAAAAATTTAGTCGCTGCATAGCCTTTATTTTTACCTCCCCAAATGGCAATTAATAAATAAAGCGGAATTAATTCCACTTCATAAAACAGGAGAAATAATAATAAATTCTGCGATAAGAAAGTTCCTGCAATTCCTGCCCCAATTAGCAAAATTGAAGAATAATACAATTGATGGCGACTCATGGCAATATCGCTACTGGCGATCGCAATGGTAATTAATAAACCATTTAAAATCACTAAAGGTAACGATAAACCATCCACCCCTAAGTAATAATTTAATCCCAGGGGTTTAATCCAAGGAAGATATTCTTTAAATTGTAGAGATGGATTACTCGGATCAAATAATCCGGCTAAAACCAACGACCATAAAAATAGTCCTCCCGCAATTATCAAGGATATTTGACGAGCCGTTTTAGCAGATATATTCGGCAAAAATGCAATTAAACCTGCCACTAACAAAGGAACCCAAATTAATACACTTAGCATAAATCAGTTATCAGTTATCAGTTATCTGTAGGGGCGGGGTCATCCCGCCCAAAAGTTGGAATTAAAATTGCCACAACATTAAGGCGACCAAAACTCCTACCCCTAAAGTAATAGTGAGTAAATAAAATTGGGATTGCCCAGAAATACTGTATTTTAACCCTTCACCACTAAACAAAGTGGCTAAACCAAAGGCATTTACAACTCCATCAATGATATATCGATCAATCCAAGCACTCACGGCTGAAATGCGATTCACCAATAAGACAACGGTGTAATTGTAAATCCGATCAATATAGAAATCGTAAGCCAGTAAATCTTGCAATCCTTTCCATGGAAATTGGAACGGTTTAGAACCCATCCCATATAAATAAATTGCTCCGCCAATGGCTATACCCATTAATCCCGATAAAATTAACAAAGGAACCGTTAATTGATGCACAATTGCGGCAAATCCAGAGCCAGATGTTGCAATTAAGGGGCTATTCCAAGTTAGTAATAATTGCCATTGTTGTAACATCAGAGGCACTAATAACGTAACAATAATCATCGCCACCATCGGTACAGCCATCGGCCAAGGAACTTCCGGTGCCCGTCTGGTTTTAGGTTGAGGTTTTCCCGCAAAAACTAATCCAAATACCCGTGTTAAATTCAACGCCGTTAAACAATTCACCAAAAGCAATACCAAAATTAACCACAAGGGAACTGTCCAAAATCCATTCACCCAACGGCGCATTGTCCAAAACGTTCCCAAAGGCATGAACGCCACTAAACCGGCTGAACCCACAATAAACGCCGTTGTCGTGGCGGGCATTTTTGACCATAATCCCCCCATTTCCGTGAGATCTTGGGTGTTCGTGGTCAAAATGACAGAACCCGCACTCATGAAAATTAGAGATTTAGCGATCGCATGGGTAAATAATAATAAAAGAGCAATATCAACTTGACTTTCTCCCACCGCAATAAAAACTAATCCTAAATAGGCGCTGGTGGAATGAGATAAAGCTCGTTTGAGATCAATTTGGGCTATGGAAACAAGGGAAGCACCAATGGCTGTAATCGTTCCTAAAACCACTAAGGTCGTTGAAGCAATCGGAGATAACGCTAAAACCGGTTGTAGTTTAATTAAGACATAAGCTCCACTGGCCACTACCACGGAATTTCGCAGAATTGAAGCGGGGTTAGGGCCTTCCATGGCTTCATCTAACCACAGATTTAAGGGAAATTGAGCACATTTTCCAATGGGGCCAGCAATTAAAGCTAAACCGAGTAAAGTCCCTTGTAGTGGCGTTAAGGTTGCTGTCTCTGACCAACGTTCCAAATCCGAAAAGCTCAAACTTCCCGCCAGAGTGAACAGATAAACCACCCCCATCAACAGCAACACATCCCCCACCCGTTTTGTTAGAAACGCATCTCTAGCCGCCGTGACCACTAAAGGTTGAGCGTACCAGAACCCCACGAGGAGATAGGTAGAGAGAGTTAATAATTCCAGAAGAATATAACTGAGTAATAATGAATCACTCAACGCTAAGGCACTAATGGCTGCTTCAAAAAATCCCATCAACGCAAAAAACCGAGCCAACGCCCAGTCTTTTTCCATGTATCCCAGGGCGAAGCATTGAGCAATTAAACTCAGACTGGTGACAACTTCCATCGCCCCCAAACTTACAGGGGAGATTTCTAAAGCAAAGGACAAATCTAAATCAGTGGTCTGTACCCAATGGATGACAATTTGCTGAATCGGTTCATCCCAAGTGGTACGGAAAATGACCGAACCATGAATAAATGCTAGAACCGTCATTAACAAATTAAAGTAGGCGGCAGGTCTTGGCCCGGTACGACGCACCAACCCCGTTGACCAAGGTAAGGTCAAGATTGCCCCAATTAAGCCATACAAAGGTATCCACCAACTGGTGTGGAGGAGGAAATCAGTCATCTTAAGTTAAATTAGAAAAATCTTATGAATTATCAATTTACTATACCAAGATTTTGCCTTTGGGTTTGTTCTCAGCCTTGATTGATTTTTGATATACTTTTTATAGGTTTAAAAAGCAAAAAACTCTATAAACTAGAGTTTGTTTATTTCAAGCACGTTTAATATTTTTAGAATCTTAACAAAACTTCATTAAAATTAATTATCAATAAAAATAATATTAAAAATGAGAAAATATAATGCAGGTTAATATTGTCAAGGGTGTCACCCTTCTCCTATTCTTAGAGAGGGAGGTTCGTGACTATTTCTGCAAACTGAAATTGTAGGTCATCTAAAACCGTAATTGACAAAAAATTAAGGTACGGTACAACCGACCGCAACATAAGTGGCTCTTACTAGAGCAGGGCTGATCCCCCATTCCATGCTAACGGTATGGAGTTGAGCAACAGAAAAAAATAACTCTTGCAAAATCTAGGGAGCACTCTTGCCGTAAAATTTGACTTAAAGGCAACTACAACTTGGAGTGTAGCCCTTGATCCGAAGGTTGAAACTGTTCGGAAGTCACTTATTGCTTAAAAATACAGTGTAGTTTAGTCTGTTCATTAATTAGGAGTTAAACAATGTCAATCGCTGTTGGAATGATTGAAACCATCGGCTTTCCTGCTGTCGTCGAAGCCGCAGACTCAATGGTGAAGGCTGCTCGCGTTACCTTAGTGGGATATGAGAAAATTGGCAGTGGCCGAGTCACCGTGATTGTGCGTGGGGATGTGTCCGAAGTTCAAGCATCCGTTGCGGCGGGAATTGAAGCCGTCAAACGAGTCAACGGCGGTGAGATTGCTTCCACCCACATTATTGCCCGTCCCCATGAAAACTTAGAATATGTTCTCCCAATTCGCTATACCGATGCGGTTGAACAATTCCGGTCTTACTAAGGACTCAAAAAAATACAACATTGATATTGACAAGCCTATTCATTCTTAAAGGCAATTTCCCGCACAGAAGTCAATTTCAAGTTTGATCGGAATTCTGCTGTTGTACGATAGCATTCCGTGTATTTCTGAACCGTTTTGATTGATTTTAGGAGTCAAATTTAATGGCAATTGCAGTAGGCATGATTGAAACATTAGGCTTTCCCGCCGTGGTGGAAGCCTCAGACTCAATGGTGAAAGCCGCCCGTGTCACCTTAGTGGGATATGAGAAAATTGGCAGTGGCCGAGTTACCGTGATTGTGCGCGGGGATGTCTCCGAAGTCCAAGCCTCTGTTGCGGCTGGGGTTGATTCCGTGCGTCGAGTCAACGGTGGACAAGTGTTATCCACCCATATTATTGCCCGTCCCCACGAAAACTTAGAATACGTTTTACCCATTCGCTACACCGAAGCAGTGGAACAATTCCGCGAAGCGATGGTTGGACGTCCCATGAGCCGTCCTTAATTTCCAGAAGATTTAAACCGTAACGTTCAGTCGGTGTATCCGACCCATTGTTACTGAAAATTTCCCTTGATTCATCCTCCAACTTTTATGCAAATTGCCAAAGTGATTGGCACAGTCGTCGGTAATCAAAAAGAACCCAGTTTACGCGGTTCCAAATTTCTCCTAGTCAGATTTGTAGATGAAAATGGAGAAGATATATCCAATGGATATGAGGTGGCGATTGATGCAGTGGGAGCCGGAGTCGGTGAATGGGTACTCGTCAGTCGTGGAAGTGCAGCCCGTCAAATCGAAGGAAGTGAAAAACGACCCAGCGATGCGGCTGTTGTTGCCATTATTGATACCGTAAGTGTGGGAAACCGCTCGATTTACAGCAAAAAAGATCATTATTAACAGGAGAGAAAGTTGGGGAATTGAGAAGCGAGAAGCTATCAATCCTGAAAAGGACAAAAGCTGAGAGGGTGTTCCTTAATAGGATAATTGAAATTTTCAAAAAAATTGAGATTTTGCACCCGAAATTCAAAAACTTTAGAAGTTCTTCAGTTTTTATTCAATCCACTTCTTAATCACCGATTTTAACTTCTGAGATAACGAACCCTAAAAACGAACAACAAACAACTATTTGGTTAGGAGCAATTAAGATATGGCAGTTCGTGGCCTAGCGGCACCTCCAACCCCTTGGTCGAAGAACTTGGCAGAGCCGAAAATCGATCCAACGGCTTATGTACATTCTTTTTCTAATATTATTGGTGACGTTCGCATTGGGGCTAATGTATTAGTCGCCCCCGGAACCTCTATTCGCGCCGACGAAGGTTACCCCTTTGCTATTGGTGAAAATAGCAATATCCAAGACGGCGTAGTCATTCATGGCTTAGAAGAAGGTCGCGTTAAAGGCGATGACGGCCAAACCTATTCCGTTTGGGTTGGAAAAAACTCTTCAATTACCCACATGGCCTTAATTCATGGGCCAGCTTATGTGGGTGATAACTGTTTTATCGGGTTCCGCTCAACGGTGTTCAATGCCCGAGTCGGGAATGGCTGCATTGTGATGATGCACGTTTTAATCCAAGACGTCGAAATTCCCCCCGGAAAATACGTTCCCTCCGGTTCCATTATCACCAATCAACAACAAGCTGATCGCTTACCCAATGTCACAGATGCCGATCTGAGCTTTGCAACTCATGTGATTGGCGTTAACCAATCTCTGAAAGCCGGTTATCAGTGCTCTGAAAACGCTTCTTGTATTAACCCCATTCGCAACGAATCTACGGGTAATGGCAGTGGACGCGATCGCTCCTACGCCTATAGCGGCAGTGCCAGCTTACCCGCTGAAATCCTCCAGCAAATCGGAGATCTGTTAGCCAAAGGCTTCAAAATTGGTACAGAACACGCTGATGCTCGTCGCTTCCGTACCGGATCTTGGAAGAGTGGCGCCCCCATCAACGGCAAAACCACTGGAGAAGTCGTTGCCGCTTTAGAAACTTGCCTGAGAGAACACGCCGGAGAATATGTCCGTCTGTTGGGCATTGATTCTAAAGCCAAACGTCGGGTTGTGGAAGAAATCATTCAACGTCCCGATGGCCCCGTTGCCCAAAAATCCAGTAATGGTAAAGTCAGCACTACCGCCTCTGCTGCTGTAGCGACCGCCAGCGTCAGCAATTCTGATTTAGGCGCACAAATTGGCGATCTCTTAGCCAAAGGCTTCAAAATTGGTACAGAATACGCTGATGCTCGTCGCTTCCGTACCGGATCTTGGCGCAGTGGCCCCAGCATTTCGGGATCAGGGGTTGCTGACATTCTCTCGAAATTAGATGCCATCCTCAGTGAGCATACCGGGGAATATGTCCGTTTAATTGGGATTGACCCCAAAAACAAACGTCGTGCGGTTGAAGAAATTGTTCAACGTCCCGACGGTAAAGTGGTGAAAGCCACTTCAACTTCAGCCCCGGCATCAGCCAGCACCACCAGTGCGGCTCCGGTATCGAGTGGCAAACTGGGTAACAACGTTACCGAGCAGGTTCGGGATCTATTAGCCAAAGGCTTCAAAATTGGCACAGAACACGCTGATGCTCGTCGCTTCCGCACCGGATCTTGGAAAAGTTGTTCTCCGATTCAATCCAACAATATCTCCGAAGTCATGGCTGCTTTAGACGGTTGCCTAAACGAACATCGCGGCGAATATGTCCGGTTAATTGGGATTGACTCAAAAGCCAAACGTCGGGTGCTGGAGGAAATTATCCAACGTCCCTAAGATCCAGTTTCCTGTTGAAACGCTAGAGGTTCCAGCAACAATGAACATATCGCCACCGCAACTCCTAAACCCTGACGTTTATGTGAGTGGCGATGTCACCATCGATCCGAGTGCCACCCTTGCACCCGGAGTGATTCTACAAGCGGCTCCAAAAAGCCAGCTTCGGATTGCTGCGGGGGTTTGTGTGGGTCGGGGAGTCGTGATTCAGGCTTATGAAGGTATCCTAGAAATAGAAGCAGGTGTTGTATTGGGGTCAGGAGTGTTAATTTTGGGGGCAGGAACCCTGGGGGAAAATGCCTGTATTGGTTCAGAAACAACGATTTTTGAGAGTTCGATTGAACCGGAACAAGTGGTTGCTGCTAGATCTGTGATTGGCGATCGCTCTGGTGAATTAGAACCAGAACCCGTGCCTCTACCACCGGAACCCCAAATCATTTCTACCTTTGAGGAAGAATCCGATCCGCTGTCCGATTTAGTCTCCTTTCCTCCAGAACCACAGATTTTGTCGGCATTGGAGGAAAAACCGGCTCAACCGTCAGATGTACTCTCGGATTCTCTTGAACCCGAAACAACGACGGGTTCGGATCAGGCGGAGACTATCACCACTTCAGAGGAACAATCGGAAGAAAAAGCTCTGGCTCCACAGTCTCCAGAAACCCTGGAACTGTCACCTCAGCCCCTGCCTCCGATTATCTACGGCAAAGAACACCTGAGCTTATTATTAGATACCTTGCTTCCCCATCGCAAAGCCTTCAATAAATCCCAGAGTTGAAGAAAACTCTTTCATTATGGGATATGAAGAGAATAGGGTACGGGCGGGATGACCTCCCCCCCTACACCCCGACCCATCGGAATGATTGAACATGGACGCAAACAAACAAAATTCCGGTTCTTCTGAACGCTCGGTTCAGAATGAGTTTAAAGATATGGCTTTGGGTTTAGTTTCGACTCAGAGCTTCCCGGCGATTGTGGGGACGGCAGATATGATGCTGAAGTCCGCCGGAGTTCATTTAGTCGGATATGAGAAAATCGGCGGGGGACATTGTACAGCCATTGTCCGTGGAAAAATTGCTGAGGTGAGATTAGCGGTGGAAACCGGGGCGCAAACGGCTAAACAATTTGGTCAATTTATCTCCACCTTAGTGATTCCTCGACCGTTTCCCAATTTAGAAATTGTGCTTCCCATTAGTTCCCGCTTATCTCATCTCACCAGTGGGGGGGGAAGTCATCGTTTAAGTCATCAAGCGGTCGGTTTACTAGAAACACGCGGTTTTCCGGCAATGGTCGGGGCGGCAGATGCCATGTTAAAAGCCGCAGATGTACGCCTGATGTCCTATGAACGCATTGGGGCGGGGTTGTGTACGGCGATTATTCGGGGGGCCGTGTCCGATGTAGCGATGGCCGTTGAGGCAGGAATGTTTGAAGCTGAACGCATCGGCGAGTTAAACGCGGTGATGGTGATTCCGCGACCGTTGGAAGATTTGGATCAAACCTTACCGTTAGCCAGTTGTTGGGTAGAACAACGTCAACCCTTGAGAATGCCGATTAATGTGAAGGAACCGGAGAAAGAAGTTGTTAAACTTCCCGATTTACAAAAAGTAAAAATTCCGATACAAGAAGAATATTTATAGAGATCTAGGTTAAAAAAATATATTATCTAATGTTCGGCGATTACTTACATTTTGTTCACCAGATGCCGGATAGCCGTATTGTCTATCATGGCGAGTACCATCCGGGATTGGTTATTCTTTCCATCGCCATTGCTATTTTTACTTCCTATACTGCCTTTTTGATGTGCCAGTTTGCTGAACGGGTGACGGCTCAACACATTCGTAATACCCTGTTTTCCTTGAGTGGATTGGCAATGGGGATTGGCATCTGGGCCATGCACTTCATTGGGATGCTCGGTTTCCGCTTGCCTTGCGGTATCAACTATGATCCTGGGGTGACAGCCCTATCGATGGTTCCAGGTGTAGCGGCTAGCGTCTATGCGATGCACTTCATTACCCGTTCCCACCCTAGTTTCAAAGTCTTGCTGATTGCAGGGACATTATTTGGGCTTGGCATTGGTACAATGCACTATACAGGCATGGCAGCCATGCGATTGGATGGCTTGATTCGCTACAATGTCTTCCGCTTCACCTTCTCAATTGTAGTCGCGATCATTTTAGCTATAACCGCACTGTGGTTTCGCTTCTACATCAGTCTGTTCTCAGTAGTCGCGAGTCGCTATGCCTTAACGATTTCAGCCGTGATCATGGGACTGGCAACATCGGCTATGCACTATTCTGGAATGAGGGCGGCTTATTTCCTGCCCAACCCCGTCAGTCGTAACTCTATTACGGGCGTTGAACCCCATATTATTGTCATTGCGGTCACCCTAGCTACCACATTACTCACAGGGATTGTGATGTTGGTAGTATTACGTGAAACGGCGTTGCAACGGGATCAAAGTAAGGCTTTGGCAGAAACGGAAGCTTGGTATCGAGGGATGATTGAATATGCTCCCGATGGGATGCTAGTGATTGACGCCAAGGGCATGATTATCCTAGCTAACACTTCCCTAGCCAGAATGTTTGGATATGAGGCTCATCAATTAATCGGTCAGCCCATCCACAGACTGGGACTGGATGAAATCTGTGTATATCATTTCGACTGTGAAAATTGTAACTCACACTCAGAGCCGGCTTGTCATAGAGGCGTTCACAATCAAGAAGTGCTGGGTCTGCGCCACGATGGTTCTTCGTTTCCCGTTGAAGTGGGACTAGCCCGTTTGCCTGCGGTGGGGGAACACGATATCAGTATATTTGCCTCAGTCCGCGACATTACAGCCCGTAAACAAGCTGAATTGGAAATTACTCGCCAGCGTGAACACCTTCAGTCCATTCTCGATAAAGCTCCGGTTGGAGTCGCCATTACCGTCGATGGCATTACCCGGTTTGCGAACCAACGTATTGCCGACTTGGTGGATCTCAAGATCGGGGACTCCCCGGTCAAAATCTATGTTGATCCCTCGGTTCGCCCTCAAATGCTGGCAGAACTACAACGCCAGGGAATCTATGAAGGGGGTTATTTCAAAATGTATAGCCCCACTGGGGAGATTCGCGATATTATGGCCACTTTCATGCTCACGGAATACGAAGGGAAGCCCGGAGTGTTGGGGTGGCTCACGGATATTGGCAAGATTAAAGCCGCTGAGGAGGAAATGCGACGGGCGAAGGAACTGGCTGAGGAAACCAGTCGAGTTAAGGCTGATTTTCTTGCCAATATGAGCCATGAAATTCGCACTCCCATGAATGCCATCATTGGCATGACCCATTTAGCACTGAAAACGGATTTAACTTCTCGTCAACGGGAATACTTAACTAAAATTCAAACTTCTAGTCAACACTTGTTGGGAATTATTAATGATATTTTAGATTTCTCGAAAATTGAAGCGGGTAAATTAACTATTGAGTCTATTGATTTTGAACTAGAAAAGGTACTGGAAAATGTTTCAACCTTAATTAGTGAAAAAGCCGCCGCTAAGGGTTTAGAACTGATCTTTGATATTGATCGAAATTTACCCAGAAACTTTATTGGCGATCCCTTACGCTTAGGTCAGATCCTGATTAACTATGCGAATAACGCTGTTAAGTTCACGGAAAAGGGTGAAATTGTTATTATCGTCAGGCTCAAGGAATACCGTGACAGCGATATTGTTCTGTATATTGCCGTCAAAGACACCGGAATTGGCTTGACACCGGAGCAGTTAGGACAGTTATTCCAAGGTTTCCAACAGGCGGATACTTCCACGACCCGCAAGTTTGGGGGAACTGGACTCGGTTTAGCGATCTGTAAGCGAATTACAGAACTCATGGGAGGGGAAGTTGGTGTTGAAAGTGAATACGGCAAAGGTAGCACCTTTTGGTGTACCGTATGTCTACGCAAGAGCACCGCAGCAACAAGGCGCTTAGTGCTGAGTCATGACCTCGAAGGCAAGCGTGTATTAGTCGTAGATGACAATGAAAACGCCCGACTGGTGTTGATGGATCTACTCGAACATATGAAATTTAATCTTGATCAAGCCAGTTCCGGTTCAGAAGCGTTGCAAGCTGTGGCGGTGGCTGATGCAGAACGTCGTCCTTACGAGATTGTTTTTCTTGACTGGCAAATGCCAGGTATGGATGGGCTAGAAGTCGTGCGTCGGATGCAAGACCTACCCTTACAACATAAACCCCATCATTTGATTGTCACCGCCTACGGACGGGAGGAAGTGTTCAAAGTCGCCGAAACCTTGGGCATTGCAGATGTACTTGTTAAGCCTGTTAATGCCTCTATCCTGTTTGATAGTTTAGTGGGATTACTCGGTGGTCATGTAGAAAAGCTCAGCACTTCAACCTCTGAAACTTCGACCCTTTTAATTGACCGCCTTAAACAGATTACCAACGCTAAGATTCTGCTGGTTGAAGACAACGAAATCAATCAAGATGTGGCGATCGCTTTGTTAAGCGATGCTGGATTTGTCGTTGATCTGGCCGAAAACGGACGCATCGCCGTAGAAAAGGTGAAGACGGGTGACTACGATATTGTGTTGATGGATATGCAGATGCCAGAAATGGATGGTGTGGAAGCGACTGCTGTGATCCGCAAAGATGCCCGTTACAATCGTTTACCCATTGTGGCAATGACCGCCAGCGTGATGCAGGACGATCGAGATCGGTGTTTAGAAGTGGGAATGAACGATCATGTTGCCAAACCCATTGAACCGGAGCAACTCTGGAAAACGCTGTTGAAATGGATTACACCTCGTTCAGGGGGAACTCAGCCTCCAGAACAACCTACAGTTATGCCTTTAAATTCAGAGGATGCTATCGTCATTCCATCCGATATTCTAGGTCTTGATACCTCGGAAGGACTGCGACGAGTTCTCGGCAAGAAATCACTGTATCTGTCTATGCTGCGAAAATTTACCTTGGGACAGAAAACGGTTGTAGACCAAATCATCCAAGCACTGGAAGCGGATGATCAAACCCAAGCTGAACGGTTGGCTCACACCCTCAAGGGGGTTGCTGGCAACATTGGTGCGGTTACAATACAGGAAGTATCTGCCTCCCTTGAAACAGCCCTCAAAAAAGACGAGTATTCTCGCTCAGAAGTCGATTCATTATTAGCCACAATTCGTAGCCCTCTGGAAACGTTGATCAACCAACTGGAGATTCAGCTTCCACCAGAAACCGTTACAGCCCAGGTGACCATCGACTGGGTAAAACTGGAAGAGATTTGTACTCGACTGTCGGAATTCCTCGTTGAAAATGATGCTGAAGCTGCTGATCTGTTACAAGATCATGCCGATTTACTGAGAAATGCCTTCCCAAATGATTACAGAGCTATTGAAGCTGGGGTAAATTCATTTGATTTTGACGCAGCCCATAGGGCGTTAGGATTGGCTAGGCAAAGTCTGAAACAATCAAAAAGTTAATAAAAGGATATGGACATCTCTCAAAGCCAGAATGAAAAAGCGACCATTTTAGTTGTAGACGATACCCCGGATAACCTGATTTTTATTAGTGGACTGCTGAAGGACGATTATCGGGTCAAAGTTGCTAATAATGGTGAAAAAGCATTGACAATTGCTCAGTCAGCCAATCCCCCTGATTTGATCCTCCTGGACATTATGATGCCCGGTCTGGATGGTTATGAAGTTTGTCGCCAGCTTAAGGCGAACCCCCAAACCCAGGAT